>JAQTMN010000014.1 GCA_028714315.1 Sulfuricella sp.
CCAGGCGGCGGATTTCGATGCCTTGCCAGGCCGCGCCGACCCTGATTTTCCAGGCTGACAGCTTTTTCGCGATGGCGTAGCCGTTCTGGGCGTAGAGTTCGCCCTGGCGGCAGGCCTGCAAATAAAAGCGCGAGCCGTATTCGCCCACCATCCGGTTGGAGTTGAAGCGCGGCAAGAGGCTGGCGATGGAGCGCTTGGAGCGTTTGACCCATTCCGCCGAGTAGCCCATTTTGCCGCGGTCGTAGTACTGGGCGACGACGCGGTCCTGCAGGATTTCGTAGAGCGTCTGGCTGTCTTCCTTGTTGCGGCGGTAGTCGTCGAGGTAGGCCGGCGCCGGCTTGATCGCCCAGCCGTTGGTGCCGTCGTAGCCTTCGCCCCACCAGCCGTCGAGAACGGAGAGGTTGATCGCGCCGTTGATCCCCGCCTTCATGCCGGAGGTGCCGCTGGCTTCGAGCGGATACACCGGGTTGTTGAGCCACACGTCCACGCCCGCCACCAGGCGGCGCGCCAGGCCCATGTCGTAGCCTTCCACCAGCAGCACGTTGCCCTCGAATTCGGGCAGGTGGGAAATGTGCTGGATCTGCCGGATCAGGTCCTGGCCGGGCCGGTCGGCGGGGTGCGCCTTGCCGGCGAAGATGAACAGCACCGGGCGGTCGGCTTCGGAAATGATCTGGCGCAGCCAGTCGAGGTCTTCGAAGATCAGCGCGGCGCGCTTGTAGGTGGCGAAGCGGCGGGCGAAGCCGATGGTGAGCACGTTGGGGTTGTAGGGATCGACGTGCTTCAAAAGGCGGTCGAGATGGGCCTCCGAGCCGTGGTTGCGGAAATGCTGGCTGCTGATGCGGAAGCGCACCAGCTGGAGCATCTGCGACTTGAGCGACTGGCGCACGCTCCAGAACAGGTGGTCGGGAATTTCGTCGATGCGCGACCAGTAGTTCAGGTCGGTGAGGCGGTGGCGCCATTCGTAGCCGAACACGTTGTCGAACATGTCGATCCATTCCTGCGCCAGGAAAGTCGGCACGTGCACGCCGTTGGTGACGTAGCTCATCGGGTTTTCCTCGGGCGCCACCTGCGGCCACTGGCTGGCGCAGATGCGCGAGGACACTTCGCCGTGGATGCGGCTGACGCCGTTGTGGAAGCGCGAGCCGCGCAGCGCGAGAGCGGTCATGTTGAAATCCGGCCCTTCCGGCGCGCGGCCCAGGGCGAGAAAGGTTTCGCAGCTGATTTTCAGCTCCTGGCACAAGGGCTGGAAATAATCGCAGATCATGCTTTCGGCGAAATGGTCGTGCCCCGCCGGCACCGGCGTGTGGGTGGTGAACACGGTGTTGCTGGCGGCCGCTTCCAGCGCGCTGGCGAAATTCAGCCCCTCGGCGACCATGTAGCGGGCGCGCTCCAGCACCAGGAACGCGGCGTGGCCTTCGTTGATGTGCCATGCCGTGGGCTTCAGCCCCAGCGCCATCAGGGCGCGCACGCCGCCGATGCCGAGAATGATCTCCTGCATGATGCGCAGGTTGCTGTCGCCGCCATAGAGCTGGTGGGCGATATCGCGGTCGGTCGGGGTGTTTTCCTCGAGGTCGGTATCGAGCAGGTACAGGGTGACGTGGCCGATGCGGGCCTGCCACACCTTGACCGCCACCATCCGCCCCGGCAGCTCGACGGAAATCTGCACCTCGACGCCGTCCTCCCCCACCGCCGGGACGATCGGCAGATCCTCGAAATCCGAATCGCTGTAGGTGGCGATCTGGTTGCCGTCGCCGTCGATGATCTGGGAAAAATAGCCCTGGCGGTACAGCAGGCCGACCGCGACGAACGGCAGGCGCAGGTCGCTCGCCGATTTGCAGTGGTCGCCGGCGAGGATGCCGAGGCCGCCGGAATAGATCGGGAAGCTTTCGTGAAAACCGAATTCGGCGCAGAAGTAGGCGATCAGCTCGCCTTCCTTGAACTGCTCGTGGCCGCTGCCGCGCCGCAGCGGTTCGTTGTGGTAGGTGTCGTAGGCCGACAGCACGCGGTTCACGGTGGCGAGAAATACCTGGTCCTCCGCCGCCTCCGCCAGCCGTTTTTCGTCCACCCGGCGCAGGAACACCTTGGGGTTGTGGCCGACCGCGTCCCACAAACCGGGATGCAGGCGCGCGAACAGGGTTCGCGTCGGCTTGTCCCAGCCGTACCAGAGGTTGTTGGCCAGTTCCTCCAGGCGCATCAGTTTGCGCGGGATTTTCGGGTTGACTTCAAGAACGAAATTCGTGCCCTGCTTCATGCAACTCCCTTAATTTCTGCGTTTTTTCGCTGTTTTTGTTAAGAGCCTCGGGAAAGCCGATATTACTGTAGGAGCGGCCTCCTGGCCGCGAACGATGGAATCGCGGCCGGGAGGCCGCTCCTACGCTGCCGAACATGGTAGCTAATCAGGGAGTCGTTTGCGACTCGAGTGCATTTTTAGCCAGTCATCATTCCCGAAGCAGGTTCGCCCTATAGTATTTTAGTTCATTGATGGATTCGTACACGTCGGCCAGCGCGGTATGGTTGTTTTCCTTCTTGAATCCGCCGTAAACCTGCGGTTTCCAGCGCTTGGCGAGTTCCTTCAGGGTGCTCACGTCGAGATTGCGGTAGTGGAACCAATCCTCCAGCGCGGGCATGTAGTTCGCCATGAAACGCCGGTCCTGGCAGATCGAGTTGCCGCACATCGGCGATTTCTTCGCCGGCACATGCTGCTTGAGGAAGGCGAGGAGCTGCGCCTCGACCTCCGCATCGCCCAGGGTCGAAGCCCGGACCTTGTCGATCAAACCGGACTTGCCGTGCGTCGCCTTGTTCCAGGCATCCATGGCGCCGAGCACCGCGTCGGACTGGCGGACGACCAGCACCGGCGCTTCGGCGACGGTATTCAGGTCGGAATCGGTGATCACCACGGCGATTTCGAGGATGCGGTCCCGCTCGGGAAACAGGCCGGACATCTCCATGTCGAGCCAGATGAGGCGATTGCTGTCTTGTGCCATAATGAGAACCTGTCAGTCAAAAGCAAACCATTTTAAGTTATCAGTTGTCAGTTGTCAGTTTTCAGTCAGGCACGTTGCTTCAGCTGACAACTGACAACTGATTACTCAAAAACCCTCCATGACATTCACGCTGATCTTCCTCGCCGCGCTCGCGCTTTCCGTCGTCATGCGCTACTGGCTCGCGCTGCGCCATATCCGCCACATCCGGGCGCACCGGGACAGCGTGCCGGCGGATTTCGCCGACCGCGTGAGCCTCGAATCGCACCGCAAGGCGGCGGACTACAGCATCGCCAAGACCCGCCTCGGCCAACTCGGCGTCCTGGTGGAGATCGCCCTGCTGCTCGCCTTCACCCTGGGCGGCGGGATCGAGGCGCTGGGCGGCTGGTGGGCCGGCCTGCTGGGGCGCGGGCTGTGGCAGGGCGCGGCGCTGATCCTGAGCGTATTCGCGCTGACCGCCGCGGTGGAGCTGCCGCTGGGCTACTACCGCGCCTTCGGCATTGACGCACGGTTTGGTTTCAACAAGATGACGGTGGCGCTGTTTTTCACCGACCTGGCCAAGCAGATGCTGCTCGGGCTGGCGGTCGGCATCCCGCTCCTGCTCGGCATCCTCTGGCTGATGGAGCGGATGGGCACCTACTGGTGGCTCTACGTCTGGCTCGCCTGGATGGCGTTCAACCTGCTGGTGCTGGCGATCTACCCGACCTTCATCGCGCCGCTGTTCAACAAATTCACGCCGCTGGCGGATGCCACGCTCAGGGGTCAGATCGAACAGCTCCTGCAAAAATGCGGCTTCCGGGCGGAGGGTTTTTACGTGATGGACGGCTCCAGGCGCAGCACCCACGGCAACGCCTATTTCACCGGCTTCGGCAAATCGCGCCGCATCGTATTCTTCGACACCCTGCTGGAGCGGCTCGACCACGACGAGATCGTCGCGGTGCTGGCCCACGAGCTGGGCCATTTCAAGCGCCGCCACATCGTCAAGCGCATCGCCCTGATGGCCGCGATGAGCCTGGCCGGACTCGGCCTGCTCGGCTGGCTGATGGACAAGCCCTGGTTCTACCACGGCCTCGGCGTCGCCACGCCGGGCATCGCCGCCGGCCTGCTGCTGTTCCTGCTGGCGATGCCGGTGTTCACCTTCCTGCTGCAGCCCCTGATGAGCTTCTACTCGCGCCGGCACGAGTTCGAGGCCGACCGCTATGCCGCCGACCACGCCAGCGCGTCGGATTTGGTGCGGGCGCTGGTCAAGCTCTACAACGACAACGCCGCCACGCTCACGCCCGACCCGCTCCACTCGGCCTTCTACGACTCCCACCCGCCGGCGGCGATCCGCATCGCGCACTTGATGAGCGCCGGCCATGGCCGATGAGCGTGGCCGAATCGCATTCAGCCAACAGCGGAGGAATGCTAAACTGAGAGCTCACGCCCCAAGGAGAGAAGAATGCGCCTGCTAACCCTGTTGTTGGCCCTGTTGGCTACGGCGCCCACCCTCGCCAATCCGTTCCCCGCGGGCGACCCCAAGGTCGGCAAGACGCTGCACGACAAATCCTGCGTCAGCTGCCATGTATCCATGGTCGGCGGCGACGGCTCCGCCATCTATTCGCGGCTCGAACGCAAGGTGAAGACACCGCAGCAGCTGCTGGGGCGCATCCGCACCTGCAACGCCAATGCCGGTGCGAACTGGTTTCCCGAAGAGGAAAACCATGTGGCGGCCTACCTGAACCAGCAGTATTACCATTTCAAGTGAGCGGAGGAGATAGCCATGGCCAATGAAATCGCCTGCGATCTGTCCACCAAAAGCTGCAAGCCCTGCGAAGGCGGCGTGCCGCCCCTGTCCGCCGAGGAAGTCGAACGGCTGCTGGCGCAGATCAGCGGCTGGGAATGCGCCGACGGGCAAATCGCCAAGACCTACCGTTTCAAGGACTATTACCAGACCATGGCCTTCGTCAACGCCACCGCCTGGGTATCCCACCACGAAGACCACCACCCCGACCTGGAAGTGGGCTACAACCAGTGCCGCGTGCGCTACCACACCCACGCCATCAATGGGCTGTCCGAAAACGACTTCATCTGCGCGGCCAAGATCGATGCGCTCCTCAACGGTTAGCAAAAAAAAACGATTGAACCGCAAAGGCGCGAAGGCGCAAAGGGAAATCATTGTGTTATCACATTTCGTCATCACCTCACGGGTGATAGCCAGAGGGCACAACTGAATGTTTTCTTTGCGCCTTTGCGCCTTCGCGGTTAATGAATTGCGGTTTCCAGCTTGAAGGCTGAAGCACTTTCCGGCCAGGTGGTCGCCGCTTTCGGCAGGCACTACGATGTGGAAACCGCGGACAGCGGCATCGTCTCCTGCGTCACCCGCGGCAAAAAAAGCGGCGTAGCCTGCGGCGACCGCCTCCGTTTCGTGCCGACCGGGCCGGACCAGGGCGTGATCGAAGCCATCGACCCGCGCGCCTCGCTGCTGTTCCGCTCCGACCAGTTCCGCGAAAAAATCATCGCCGCCAACGCCACCCAGCTCATCGTCGTAGTGGCGGCGGAGCCCAGTTTCTACGACGATCTGGTCAGCCGCTGCCTGCTGGCGGCCGAAGCCGCCGCGCTCAAGGTGCTGATCGTGCTCAACAAGTGCGACCTGGAACAAGCCGCGTCGGCCGCCCTGGAAAAATTACGGCACTACCGCGATCTCGGCTACCCGCTGCTGACCCTGTCCGCCAAGCGGGACATCGGCCCGCTGCGGCCCTATCTCCAGGGCGAAACCAGCGTGCTGGTGGGGCAGTCCGGCATGGGCAAGTCGAGCATCATCAACGCCCTGCTGCCCGATGCGCGGGCGCACACGCGCGAGATTTCCCAGGCGCTGAATTCCGGCAAGCACACCACGACCTACGCGCGCCTCTACCATCTCGACGCAAACAGCCACATCATCGACTCGCCCGGCTTGCAGGAATTCGGTCTGGCCCATCTGAACGAGCAGGACATCGCCCACGCCTTCGTCGAATTCCGGCCCTATCTCGGCCAATGCCGCTTCAGCAACTGCCGCCACCGGGTCGAACCCGGCTGCGCCGTGCTGGAAGCCGCCGCCGCGGGAAAAATCGGCGCGCAACGGCTGGAAACCTATCACAAGCTGGTCAGATGAACCTAATGCTCATGGCAAATCGCCACCCTGATAATGAAACAGCGAATTTGTGGGTCAGGCTTCAGCCTGACTGTACGGCTGAAGCCTGACCCACAATTGGTTCAAATGAGGTTTTCAGGATGAATATCCAATGCCCCTGCGGCCTGCCCCGCGCCTATGCGGACTGCTGCGGGCGCCATGTCGGCGGCGAAACGCCGGCCGCCGACGCCGAAGCCTTGATGCGCTCGCGCTACACGGCCTACACGCTGGGCGACGAGCCCTACCTGCTCGCTACCTGGCATCCCTCGACCCGGCCCGCCGCGCTGCAACTAGACGTCGAACCGCGGCCCAAATGGCTCGGCCTTCAAGTCAAAACCCGTCGACAAATCGACGAAAACCACGCCGAAGTGGAGTTTGTGGCGCGCTGCAAAATCGGCGGACGCGCCCACCGGCTGCACGAAACCAGCCGCTTCGCGCGGGAAGATGGGCGATGGTACTACCTGGATGGGGATTTGACGGAAGAGTGATGAGATCGCCCCGTGGGTGCTGATTCATTCGCACAGCAACCATTGATCCTGAAAACCGCATTTGAACCACGGGGAACACGGAGAAAAATCCAGGCACTGCATAGAGCTTGCGTTTTACCCATTGGGTGAATGCGGATATTGCTCGAATGCTTCGTTTTACTCCGTGGCCTCCGTGATCTCCGTGGTTCAATCGAGGTTTTTTAGGTTTATAGGTTGCTGTGCGAATGAATTCGCGCCCACAGCGGCGGGAATTATTCTGTCAATCAAGAAGACAGGCCGCGGAAAGGCACAAAAAGCGCAATAATCAGGGCTCGTTGTTGCCTTTCTACGGTCGGAAAATCAATGGTGCCGATGGTTGCGGACTGGCTTTGCCTTGCGCTTGTGCTTGACGGCTTTTTTGGCTTTTACCGTTTTCTTCGCCGTTACCGCCTTCCCGTTTTTTTTGTGTTTTTGCACGTCCTGGGCGACCGGCTCCGCCGGAAACACGTCGAGTTCGTCGTCCGTTGCTGAAATGGCGGGGGATGCAGCTGCGGCGGCAAACATCGCGGCCGCCAGGATGATCAGGAATTTTTTCATTTTCGATCTCGCTCGATGTTCGAAGTGGGCGGAATTATGCCAGAACGGGCGGGGCCGGGGTAAGGTACACCCGCGGTCAATTGAGAGGTTGTGAAAAATTCAAAATTCACCGCAAAGGCGCGAAGGCGCAAAGAAAGCGCAAAGGAAATATTTTCCTGATTAGCCACCAGCCTCAGCTGAAGGATGGATCGTGTCGAAACACTGCAACGTAGGAGCGGCCTCCTGGCCGCGATGCCGTTGTTCGCGGCCGGGAGGCCGCTCCTACATGTTCTGCTGAACATTGTGGCTAATCAGGAATATTGTTGATTTTCTTTGGTTTTCTTCGCGGGTCCTCGGCGCCTTCGCGCCTTTGCGGTGAGGTTTCGGCTTTTTCACAGGCTCTGAGGTTCAATCCTTTTTCGGCAGGCGGGTCAGCGTGAACCAGTAGTTGCCGAGCTGGCGGACGGCGTCGATGAACTGCTCCATATCCACCGGCTTGGTGATGTAGCCGGCGGCGCCCAGTTTGTAGGCGATCACCACGTCGCGCTCGACGTCCGACGTGGTCAGCACCACCACCGGAATGGCACGTAGCAGGGCGTCGGCCTTGACGGCGGAGAGAAACTCGCGGCCGTTCATGCGCGGCATGTTGAGGTCGAGCAGGATCAGGTCGGGCCGCGGCGCGTCGTGGTAGGTTTCGCCTTCGCGGCGCAGGAAATCCAGCCCCTCGACGCCGTCCGTCACATGGTGCAGATGACAATAGACTTTTCCCTCCCGGAGCGCGGCGCGCACCAGGTTGGCATCCGCCGGCTCGTCCTCCACCAGCAGGATATCGAAAGGAAAAGGATTCTCGTGAAGCATGGTCATTCTCCATCGGGCAGTTCGAACGCCACCACGGCGCCTCCCTGCGGCAGGTTTTCAATCCAGATTTTGCCGCCGCGGCTTTCGACGATGCGCCGGGCGATGGACAGGCCGATGCCGGTGCCGCCTTCGCCGCCGCTCAGGCGTTCGAAAATCTCGAAAATCCGCTCGCGATATTTCTCCGGAATGCCGGGGCCATTGTCGCCGACGCGGTAGCGGCTCAGCGTTCCATCCCGTTCGCCGCTGACGCGGATTTGCGGCGGCACCGCGGGATCGACCGGCCGGCCGTGGCTGAGGGCATTATCCAACAGCAGCTCGAACAAATCCATCAGGCGCGGCCGGTCGAGCACGGCGGCGGGCAGCGGCTCGGCGGCGAGGACCGCGCCCGTGGCCGTCATGCGCGGCGCCAAGCGCTGCCTCACTTCCGCCAGCGCGGCATTGACGTCTTCCGCCCGCACCTCGGCGCGCGGCTCGCCCGCCGCCAGGTAGAGCTGGATATCGCGCACCAGGCCGCGCAGGCGGGCCGCATCCCGTTCGAGATAGCCGAGCGATTCGCACACCTCGGCGTCCTTGCTCGGTTCCGGCAGCGCGGCCAGGCGGGTGCGCAGGCGCTGGGTATAGCTGGTGAAGCGCCGCGTCGGCTCCATCAGATGGTGCGCGGAGACTTCGGCGAAGCGGGTGAGATCGGCGTTGGCCTGGCGCAGCTGCTCCTGCGCGGCCCTGGACGCCGCCGCCATGCGGTTGAAGGAGGCGATCAGATGGCGCAGCTCCGGGCTGCCCTCGATCGCCAGGCGGGTATCCAGGGCGCCGCCGGCGATGGCGTCGGCGCCCTCCTCCAGCCGTTTGAGCGGCGCCAGGCCGGCGCGCAGCGCCAGCCAGATGCCCAGAAAATCCAGCACGATGGCGAGCAGCAGGATGGCGAGATGATCCAGCAGGCGCAGCCAGGCGCGGTTGGCGATGCCCTGCGCGGTCAGGGCGATGGCGATGGCGCCGTAGCCCCGGCCGCCCACCTTGATCGTGGCCTGGCCGGCAACGTCCCCGAAGCCGAATTCCCGGAAGAACCAGCCCGGCGCCACGGCGGGCAGCGGTTTGTCGGCGCTCTGCAGGGCTTTGCCGGAAACGTCGATGAACCGGACGCTGGCCACCCGCGGCCGCAAGGCATAGCGGTCGAGGGCCTGCTGCAGGCTGGCGAAATCGCCGGTCACCGCCAGCTCGGCCAGCGCCGCGGGCAGGGCCTCCAGCTCCTGGGCCAGCTCGACTTCCAGGTCGGCGCGGGCGCCGCTCGCCTCCTCGCGGGCGGAAACGAACAGCATGGCCGCCGCCGCCACCAGCAGCGCGAAACTCGCGATCGCCAGCAGGCGCGCGACGAACGGCAGTCGATTCCAGAAAACATCGAGAAACATGGCGATACGTTAATCCTAAACAGCAGTGAAACGCAAAGAATCCCAAATGCCGCGGCTCCGTAGCTCCGCAGGGCGGGTTAGCCGCAAGGCGTAACCCGCCGGATGTCTGCCCAAAATCATGCGGCGCAATGCGCTTCGCTTATTGGCGCCCTATAAGCCACAAGCTACAAGCTACACTCTTCGTCGGCCCGCACCGGCATTTCGAAAACAAAGTCGCTGCCCTGCCCGATCCCCGCCGATTCCACCCAGATGCGGCCGGCGTGATGCTCGACGATCCGGCGGCACAGGGCCAGGCCCATGCCGGTGCCTTCGAACCGGGCGCGCGATTGCAGGCGGCTGAAGAACTGGAACAGACGGTCGATCTGGCGCGGGTCGATGCCGATACCGTGGTCGCGCACGCTCACGCGCCAGCGGCCGTCCGCCACGGCGGAATCCACCGCGACTCGCGGCGGCCGCTCCGGCTCGTGATATTTGACGGCATTGCCGACCAGGTTCTGGAACAGGCGCACCAGCTCGTCGCGGCTGGCGAACACCTGCGGCCACTCGCCGCTCACGTCCACCGCCGCGCCAGCTTCCGCGATGACCGGGGCGAGAAAACCGAGCGCCTCGTCGAGCGGTTCGCGGCTTGCCAGCCAGGCCTTGGACTCGGTCTTGCGCCCGACCCGCGAGTATTCGAGCAGGGAGACGATCATCGCGTCCATGCGCTGGGCACCGTCCAGCGCGAAAGCCATGTTCTCGCGGTCGTCGTCGCCCAGCCTGCCCTTGAGGGCTTTTTCCAGCAGCCGCAGGTGGCCGCTCACCGCGCGCAGGGGCTGGCGCATGTCGTGCGAGACGCTGTAGGCGAACTGTTCGAGGTCGGCGTTGGAGCGCTGCAGGGCTTCGGAATTGGCCCGCAGCGCCTCCTCGGCCAACTTGCGTTCGGTGATGTCCCGATCGCTGACGCGGCGCCCCAGGTACTCCCCGCCCAGCCCGTGAACCGGCTGGCAGCCGTGGGCGATCCAGCGGATTTTGCCGTCGCGCCGCACGATGCGGAAACTCACTTCCATCTCGTTGTGGAAGGCATCATTTTCAAGATGCGAATCCAGTATGGCGCGGTCTTCCGGATGGACGATATCCTGCAGCAACCCGGGGTCGGCGACGAACGCCGCCGGCGCGTACCCGGTAATCCGTTCGCACGACGGCGAGATGTAGAGAATTTCCTGGCGCGGGCCGATCCAGTACTCCCAGTCGTAGGCGTAGTCCGCCACGGTGTGGAATTTCGCCTCCTCCCGCTCCAGGTGGTCGTGGGCGGCGCGCAGCGCCTCTTTGCGGGTTTCCAGTGCCGCCATCATGCTGTTGAAGGCATGCGCCATGTCCGAGATGTCGCGCGGTCCCTTGACCTCGGCGCGCACATTCGGCTGGCCGAGCTCGGCCAGCGCCATGCGCTCCGACAGGTCCGCCAGCGGCCGGGTCAGGCGCCCGGTCAAAAGGCCGAGAATGACGATGAACACCAGCGCGAAGAACAGCGAGATGCCCAGGTTGACCGCGAACACGTCGCGCTCCAGTCGGCTCAGCGCCGCCTTGGTTTGCACCACCCGGACGAAGCCGAGGGTTTCGGCGGCGTGTTCATCCATTTCGAATGGTGAAGACGAAGGATTGCCGGCGACGACCGGCGCGACGAAACGCCATTCCCCGGACGTTTCCTGTTCCAGCAGGGACTGGCTCCCGCCGAACTCCGGCGCGAAGGCGGGAAACTTCCTGGGCGGGTAGCCCGGCCGGGCTTTCGCGGCGAGGAGCTTGCCCTGCGCAGTGCGCACTTCCACCGCCGCCACGTCCGGATAGGCCAGGGTCGAGGCCACCACTTCGGCGACATCGTCCGGCGAAGCGTAGAGCAGCGCCAGGACGCTGTGCTTCGCCAGGTTTTCGGCGACATGCCGGCCCTGTTCCACCTGGTTGTCATGAATTTGCCCGCTGACGCGCCACGAAGTCGCCAGCGAGGAAAGCAGCGCCAGGCACAATATCCCCAGCGCGACGGTAGCCGTCAGCTGCCACCGGAACGAGGCGGATCGAATGGAGTGCGGAAAATTTAGCATGGCTGGCCGATTATCCTAACCGCAAAGACGGAAAAAACAAATCGCATAGCCGAGAAAAGGCGCAAAAAAGCGCAAGAAAAAACCACTTTTATCTCCGTGAGGGGTGAGCGGGGAGCGGTGTAGGTCGGGCACCCTACCCTGCATGGCCGATGAGAGGGGTGGGTGGGGAGTCGAGCTCAAAAAGGGAAGGGTTTTACGCCTCACGCCTCACGGCTTCTTCACGGCTCCGGGAAAATCAGGTCGAAGTTCTGCCGCCGCGACGTCAGATCGAGGCCCAGGTGGCTGGCGGTGCGGACATTGACCGCGGCCAGAACTTCTCTCAGCGGCACGATGCCGCGCACGCCGGCAACGCCGTTCGACAAATAGCCCTGCGCGACATTGCCGAGGTTGCGCCCCAGTTCGACGTTATCCGGGTAGAGCGAAAACAGCGCGCCGCGTTTGACATGGGAAACGCTGCTGGAAAACACCGGCAGCCCGCGGTTCCACGACTCCTGCAGGACCATGGGCAGAATCGAGGTTTCGTCCACGGTGGTGGAATCCTGCGGCAACCACACGGCATCGCGCCTGGGGTCGGCGGAAGCGAGCAGTTCGCGGTAACGGACCGCGGCGGTTTTCAGGTCGTCGGCTTCGTAGGTCAGCAATTCGATGTCGTAAGTCCTGGCGGCCTGGCGCGCCAGCCTGATCAGCCATCCGCTCTGGCGCGGATCGTATACCACGTGGACGCGCCTGGTCCCCGGCAGCAGGTTTTTCAGCCGCGCGAACAGCAGCGCCGGGTCGGGCGACAGGCTGAAGACCGGGGTGGCGCGGGCTTCGGCCTCGGGCACCGAAAGCACCCCGGCAGCGACGACGCCGACATTCCTGTCGAGCCCGGCCGCGGCCAGGAGCCCGTGCCGGCCGAGCGCGATGACCACTTTGATGTCCTGGCGCCGAAGCTCGGCGGCCAAATCCTGGGTGTTGACGCTCATGCCGACAGGAATGCTCACCACGCGGGATTTGGCGGTGTCCTCGACCCCCTCGATAATCCGGGTGAAAACGCTGCGGTAAGGCTCGCCGATGTCGGGGTAGATCACGGCGATGGCATGCGCGGAATTCGCGGCGGACCTGGCGACCACGGGCGGACTGGCGGGTGCGCCACTGGCCGCGCCGTCCGCCAGCAACGCGGCCAGGGCGACGGCGACAGGCGCGCAGCGCCGCAGCAGACGCAGGAACCCGGTCATTTCGCGGTTCCCAGCGCCTTCAGGCGCATGCCGATCGGCGGCACCTCCTCGCCGTCGATGCGCACGTCGAGCACGAACGGGCCGGACCGGCGCAGCACCGCCTCCATGTCCAGCCCGTCGAAATCGGCCGGCGAACGGATGATGCAACCGGGGATGCCCATGGCCTCGGCGAAGCGGACGAAGTCCACTTCCGGCAGGCGGAAGGCGACGGGCTCGGCGCCGGCGAGCCGCTGGCCGTGCTTCACCATGCCCAGCGCGCTGTCGTTGAGGATCACGAAGACGACGGTCAAGCCTTCCTGCGCGGCGACGGTGATCTCCTGGCCGTTCATCAGGAAACTGCCGTCCCCGGTGAGGCAGACCACCGGGCTGCCGGAACCGCCCCGAGCCATGCCGACGGCGGCGCCGATGGCCCAGCCCATGGGAGCGAAATCCATCGTCACGCCGAGCCAGCTGCGGCGCTTGGCGGGCAGGTGGCGGCGGGCGACGCGCCGGTCCTGCACGTCGAGGTAATGGATCGCCCAGGCGGCGCTGTTGCCGGCGTCGGCGACAAAGCGGACGGTGGCGGGAAAACGCCGCCCCAGCTCGCGCATCAGCCGCTGCGGCTTGATCGGGACGGCATCGGAGAGGAACTTTGCCGGCTCCAGCAGCATGTCCTCCATCCGGCAAGGCGCCGTTGTCCCGCTCGCATCGCCGGCGATGCCGTCCGGCTGCCCGTCGCGCAGCTGCGCGATCGCCCGGTCGCAGACCGCGCGGATGCGTCCGCGCACGTGCAGGCGCGCCATCGGCGAGCGCATCAGGTGGTCTTCGGCGGCATCCACATGCACCAGCCGCTGGTTCAGGATCGTGCCGCACCAGCCGCCGCTGGTCCATTCGCCCAGGCTGGCGCCGAAGGCGACGATGAGGTCGGGTTGTTCGCGCAGCACGTCGCTCGCCGTGCGGTGGCCGGCAAAGCCGAAAACCCCGCAGTAGGCCGGGTGCCGCGGGTTGAGGTAGCCCTTGCCGTCCGGCGTGGCGATCAGCAGCGCCCGCACCATGCGGGCCAATTCGAGAATGCCGTCAATGGCCTCGCCGCAGCCGCCGCCGACGAGGAACACCGCCCGCCGTGCCCGGCGCAGTTCGGCACAGAGCGCCCGTACGGCGCCTTCGTCCAGCAGGGACGGGGGTTGCAGCAGGGAGCGCAGGTCGTAGGCGGGGCCGGCGTCCAGCGGGCTGCGCAGGATGTCCACCGGAAACGTCAGGTGCGCCGCGCCCTGCGGGGTTTGATGGGCACTGACCAGGGCGTTGACCAGCTTGGTTTCCACCTGGTCCCGGTGGGAAAC
The DNA here is from genome assembly GCA_028714315.1 of Sulfuricella sp. Lineage (GTDB taxonomy): Bacteria > Pseudomonadota > Gammaproteobacteria > Burkholderiales > Sulfuricellaceae > Sulfuricella. Next base: position 14,045 of record JAQTMN010000014.1, read on the forward strand.
CAGCGAGTTGTAGCGGGTACAGTGGCCCAGCATGCCGAACGTGTCGGTGGCGCCGCTGCCGGATTCCTGCAAGGCCCGCTTGCCGAGGGAGGGCATCGCCGACTGGCCGGTGATCGCCAGCAAGGGGACCCGGTTTTCCGTCGCGCACGCCACGCCGGTGATCAGGTTGGTGGTGCCCGGCCCGGAAGTGGCGCAGCAGACGCCGAGGCGCCCGGTTTCGCGGGCATAACCGTCGGCCATGAACGCGGCGCCGGACTCGTGCCGCGCCAGCACGTGGCGCAGCCCGCCGCGGCGGGCGCTCCTGGCGAGCGCATTGTAGAACGGCTCGATCGCGCCGCCGGGGACGCCGAACACGTATTCGACGCCGATCTGCTCGAGATAGGCCACCAGCAGGTCGGCCACCTCCAGCGTCGTCGCCGGGGCCTTGCGGTCCGCGCGCCGCGGCGGATGGGCGCCGGCGAATGCCGCCGAGCCGCTCATGCCGGCCACTCCCCGCGGGTGAATTCGAGACTCCCGCCCGCCCCCGCGAATCCGCCTCGATCCCCCCGTTCCCAAGGGGGAGGCAACAACCAAACGCCAACCGTACTCACGCTTTTTTGCCCTCGTAGGGGATCGCGTAGCGCTCCCGATAGAACTTCATGCGGGCCTCGACTTCGTCCCGCGTCGTGCCGAATTCTTCGAGCGCGTAGCGGTGGCCGGCGTGGCGCGCCTCGCGTTCGCTGTCGGCAAGCCAGGCGTCCATGGCGTCCTCCGCCCCGGCCGTGAATTCCATGCCGGCGAAATCGTAGATGCGCCGCATCGCTGCCCGCCAGTCGCGGTTCATGTCTTCGTAATGGACATCGAGCTGCTGCGCCGCGGGAATGGTCTCGCGCGCCTCTATGCAGCGGCGCGCCGCCTGTTCGCAAAAGTCCAGCCACACCTCCCGGATTTGGCCGCGGCAGGGCATGTCCGTGTGCTGCACCGCGAACCGCCACATCAGCGACATCACCGAGCCCACCGTCTTGAGCGGATCGCGGTGCGTGAACACCACCCTGGCGTCGGGAAAGGTTTTCAGGAGCGTGCCGAGATCGAGCATGTGCTGGGGGTTCTTCAAGATCCAGCGCTGGTCCTCGGGGTCGCCGCTCGACCAGGAAATCAGCCTCAGCTGGTCCGCCATGTCGCGGTAGGCGCCGGTCTTGTCGGCGTCGAGGAACCAGCGGTAGTAGCTCGGGATGTTGTACAGGCCGAGCGCGGAAAAGCTGCAAAAGGAATGGTTCAGCAGCAGCATCTCTTCCTCCGGCCAATCCGCGTCCATCGGATGCACCATCGATGCGCCCGGATACATGCGATGCCGCATTTCCAGCGTTTTCCGGGCTTCTTCGTGGCGCGCCGCCCGGCCCGCTTCCGGCCAGCCCATCCGCGGCGCCGGGTTGAGCCCCTCCCAGGTTTTCAGGTACCGCCAGCGCGCGTCGGCGGCCAGCATGCGCTGCAGGCGGGTGGTGCCGGAGCGGTGGGGGCCGACGATGACGACGGGCGCGACGATCTTGCGCTGCCGGATTTCCGGGTGCGCCTCGAAACAGGCGTTGGCCCACAACCGGTTCCTGAGGGAACCCAGGGTACGCGCACGGGCGATGTAGCGGCCGAACGGATTGAGACTGGCCTCCGACTCTACCGCGTCGAGCAGCACCCTCAGGGCCGGCAGGAAGCCTTCGTCGCCGAACCGTTCCAGGCCGGTCTGCTTCCGCGCTTCGGCGAGAAGAGCCTGTTCCGACAGGTCGATCCGCGCCAGGCCGAGCGCATTCCGGGCGCGCGCCGCCAGATTGAACAGCTTGACCGGCAAGGGGTGGTAGCGAGTGCTAGGTTTCGTATCCATTGCCCTAAATACCGCTATTCCATGGCCGCGAAAAGGCACAAAAAACACAAAAGAGAAATGTTGCGACCATGTTAACTTTCCCTGGCTATAAAGATTCCCCCCTTGAAAAAAGGGGAGGCGGCTGCATAGGCTGCTGGACATAGGGCTATCTGAGGTACATTTTTGTGCTTTTTGCGCCTTTTTGCGGCCAATGGCTTGACCGCATCGCTACAGCCCATGACTCAGCTGCACCCAGGCCGACCGCCCGGCCTGGGGCAGATCGCCAGGGATCTGGACCGGGAACAGGCTGGGCTCCAGCACTTGGGCGTCGAACAGGTTGCGCACCGAAACCGCGATATCCCACCGATCGGGCTTTTTGGCCGCGGTGCGCAGGGTGACGTCCATCGTCCGGTAATCGGGCACAGGCGGGCGCGCGTCGCCGGGCGCGCGCGCCCGGTCCGCCACCCAGTTGAGCTGGCCGTGCGCCGACCAGTCCGGCGAGAAGCGCCAGTCGGCGCGCAGGTAGCCGTGATGGCGCGGCGCGTAGCCGGCGTCCTGGCCGGTGGCTTCGTCGATGGATTTCTGGTACGAATAGTTGCCGGTCAGGCGCAAGTTCCGGCTGGCGTCCCACACCGCTTCCAGCTCCATGCCGCCGCCATGCTGGGCGGCGGCATTGGCCCACGAGGTCCCGACCAGGCGGATCATGTTCTTCGCCTGGTAGCTGAACAGGCTCAGGTTGACTTGGGTGTCCTTGCGCGCCTGCCAGGACAGCGCGGCCTCCAGCGTATTGATGGTTTCCGGGCGCAGGCCGGGGTCGCCGTTGGCGACCGGGTTGTTGCCGTACAGCTCGTTGAACGAGGGCGCGCGGAAGGCGCGACCGTAGAGCAGCTTGGCGGTGAGGTCGTAGGCGGCCTCCCACACCAGCGCCAGGCGCGGATTGGTGGTGCCGCCGAAGTCCGAGTAATTGTCGCGGCGCAGCCCGGCGGTGAGCGTCCAGTCGCGGGCGAAGCGCCATTCGTCCTGCGCGTAGAGATAATCGACCCTGCGCTGGTGCGGCCGGATATGGGGGTCGGTGTCCGAATAGTCGGCCACCGGCCCGACGACGGTCGGCACGCCCGCGACGAAAATGTAATTCTTGTAGGTCTTGGCCTTGTAAAGATCCAGATCGTCGTGGCCCAGGCCGAGGCGCAGGCTGTGTCCGGCGAAACCGGTGTAGGTGGCGTTGCCCGACAGCCGGAGCTGCCTTTCCCATTGATTCGGGCCGCCGATCAGGCCGTCCGGCGGTTTGACCGAAGGCGGCAGCAGCACCACATTGGTCGGGTAGGTAAAGGCGTAATACAGGTAGGCGGCGCTGGCGCCGACCGCCCAGTCGCGCGCAAACGCCGGGTCGGTCCAGGACAGGTCGCCGGCGACCTCTTCGGCCCGGCCGAAGCTGTCGGGGTCCAGCGCGGACGAAATGCCCGCCCCGGTCTGCAGCCTGTCGCGCAATTTGTAATTGGCGCGGAAGCGCCATTTGTCGAGGGACAGATTGAGGCTGCCGTCGACCGCGTCGTAGCCGGTGTTGAGCGGCCCCGGCGCCGGCACCGTCTTGGTGCCGATGGTCTCCTTGATGCCGTCGGTGCTGCCTACCCGCAGGTAGGCCGCCACATCCGCCGCCCCCCACTTGCCGCCGTGCCGCACCCAGGCGTCCTGCGTATCGAACGAGCCGGCGCGCACGCCGGCCGTGGTGCCCGGCGCATCCCCCGCCGTCCTGGTGATGACGTTGATCACGCCGGCATAGGCGTCGGCGCCGTACAGCGCCGAGCCGGGACCGCGGATGACCTCGATGCGGGCGACGTTTTCCAGCGGAACGCCGGTCCAGGCCGAACCCCGGTCGCCGTTGTACATGGTGGTCACGGGGATGCCGTTTTGCAGCATCAGCACCTGGGGATTGGTCTGCCCGCCGCCGCCGATGCCGCGGATGACGAACAGCGGCGTGTAGCGGATCGAGGCGCGCGAGACGTGCATCCCCGGCACGGTTTCCAGCACTTCGGCCAGAGTGGTGGCACCGATCGCGGCGATATCCTCGGCGGTGATCACCGACGCCACGGCCGGGGCGCGACGCAGCGGCTGGGAAGCGCCGGTGGCGATGCTGACGGTCGAGTTGTCGCCATATATCAGCGCCAGCTCTTCCTCTTCCGTGCCCTGCGCCGCCGCCGACGCGGCCCAGGCGAGCGCGGCGAGGGCGAAAAGCGTTTTGGGGAATATCAGCGCCATGGAGCGGTCTTCCAATTTACGGTTATCCTTAAAACCTCGGTTCATCCCAGATAATCCATTAGGACGCGAGATGATGGCGAGGCGTTTTGCGAGACAGTTTCGTTGAATGTTAGTGGGCACGGCTCTTGTGCCCTTTAGGGCGCAGCCGGGCCTGTCAGGGCTAACGGTCATGGCGAATCGCCGCCCCGAATCATGAAACAGCGACCGGTGGGTCAGGCTTCAGCCTGACTTGTACGGATGAAGCCGTACCCACAACAGCGAGTTTCACGTTAAAGCCCGACCCACGGGTTCCACTCCCTCATCCAGCCGCGCCAGCCACGTCTCGACCGGCACCGGCCGGCCGAACAGGTAGCCCTGGTGAATGACTTCGCCGCGGGCGTTGAGAAATTCGGCCTGGGCCCGTGTCTCCACACCTTCCGCCACTACCTGCAAGTGCAAGTGCTTGGCGACGGCGAGGATGGTTTCCACCAGCGCGCCGTCGTTGGGATCGGTGGGGGCGTCCTGGATGAAGCTCTTGTCGATCTTGAGTTCGTGGATCGGCAGCCGTTTGAGATAGGCCAGGCTGGAATAGCCGGTGCCGAAGTCGTCCATCGAAAAGTGGATGCCGAGCGCGGTCAGCGCCGTCATCTTGGCGACCACGTCGGCGAAATTGCCGATCACCAGCCCCTCGGTCACCTCCAGCACCAGATGGTTCGGGTCGGCGCCGCTGGCCGCCAGCAAGCGCTGGATTTCCGCGACGAAATCGTTCTTCTGGAAATGGCGCGGGCTGATGTTGACCGATATCCGCAGCGTGCGTCCCTCGGCATCCAGCCGCGCCAGCAGGCGGCAGACTTCGGCCAGCATCCAGCGATCCAGCGCGACGATCAGGTCTGACGATTCCGCCAGCGGGATGAACACGCCGGGCGGCACCAGGCCGCGCACCGGGTGCTGCCAGCGCACCAGCGCTTCGGCGCCGACCTGCCGTCCTCCCGCGTCCACTTGCGGCTGCAGGAAGGTCCGCAGCTGGCCGGTATCGATGGCCAGGCGCAGTTCCTGTTCCAGGCGATAGCGGTCCCTGACGGTTTCGCCCATCGCCGCCTCGAAAAAAACGGCGCGGCCGCCGCCTTCCGCCTTGGCCTGATGCATCGCCAGGTCGGCCTGGCGCAGCACGTCGGACGCGGTTTCCCGTGGCGACTCCGGGAACAGGGCGATGCCGATGCTGACGTTGAGATGGATGCTCTCGCCTTCCAGTTCGATCGCGTCCAGCAGCGCGGCGCGCAGCCGTTCCGCCACCGCCAGCGCCTTGTGGCCGGCGGCCTCGCGGTCGGCCTGCAGGCGCGGCAGCAGTACGGCGAACTCGTCGGAATCCAGCCGCGCCAGCACATCGTCCGCCTGCAGGGTCTGCCTGAGGCGGCCGGCCACGGCCACCAGCAGGGCGTCGCCGATGGCGAGCCCGCGGGCTTCGTTGATGTCCTTGAAACGGTCGAGATCGAGCAGCAGCACGTCGGCAAAGCGCTCCTCGCGCTGTGCGTCGGCCAGCGTCTGCTGCAGCTGCCGGAGGAACAGCGCGCGGTTGGCGAGGCCGGTCAACGGGTCGCGCCAGGACAGATGCTCGGCCGTTTCCTGGGCGCGACGTATCTCGCTCAGGTCGGCGAACACGGCGACGAACTGCGTCAGCTCTCCCGCCGCGTTCCTGACGGCGCTCGCGGTCAGCCATTCGGGAAAAATCTCGCCATTCTTGCGCCGGTTCCAGATTTCGCCGGCCCATTCGCCGCGGGTGAGCAAGGCGTGCCACATACCATGGAAAAAGGCCTTGTCGTGGCGGCCGGAATTGAACATGCGCGGATTCTTGCCCAGCACTTCCGCTTCGGTGTAGCCGGTAATCCGGCTGAAGGCGGGGTTGACCGCGACGATGTTGGCTTCGGCGTCGGTCACCAGGATCGCCTCGCCCGTGGTTTCGAGCACCCGCGCGGCGAGGCGCTGGCGCGCTTCGGCCTGTTTGCGCTCGGTGATGTCGCGCCCCACCACCACCAGCCCCTTGCGCCGGCCGTCTTCGTGGAACAGCGGCACCTTGACGACATCGAACACCAGCGGCAGCGCGTCCGGGCGGGAGATGGTCTGTTCCTCCTGGCTCGCGCCGCCGGCCCGCCAGGCCGCCTCGTCGCTCGCTTCGCAGGCGAGAAAGGTCTCCCGGTGAAAATCCTGGTAGGCAGCCAGCTCCGAGTCCTTCTTGCCGCGGTAGTCCACACCCTCGAGCTGGAACAGCTTGAGGTCGAAATCGTTGGCTTCCAGCCAGCGCCCTTCCCCATCCTTGAAACAGATGATGTCGGGCATGGCGTTGATCAGGGTGAGCAAGTGCGTCCCGGTCTCGGCCAGGCGCTGTTCCAGGCGGCCCCGGCTGATGGCGTAGCGGATGGCGCGAATCAGGTCGTCGGCATCGAAGCGCCCCTTGACCAGGTAGTCCTGGGCGCCGGCTTCGAGCGTCTGAAGCGCAAAGCCGGCGTCGTCGTGGCCGGTGAGCACGATCAGCGGCAGCACGCCCGCCGCATGGTGGCCCGAACGCACGGTATCGAGCCCGTCTGAATCGGGCAGTGACAAGTCCAGCAGGAGCACGTCGGGCGGGTTGTCGGACAGCTGCTGCCGCGCCTCGGCGAGAGTGGTCACCCACACCACGTCGAAACGGGATTCGCCGCCGGCGCGCAGCGCCTGGCGCACCAGGTGGGCGTCGCCCGGATCGTCTTCCACCAGGAGCACGCGGCAGGTCGAAAGGATAGGTTCGTTCATAATTTCGAAATCATGCCAGATTTTGGGGCAGGGGAGAACGTGACCATACCGGGAAACATAAACAAACCACGGGGAGCACGAGGAACGGCGTGGGATTCAACCCAGATAATCCATTAGGACGCGAGATGATGGCGAGGCGTTTTGCGAAACAGTTTCGTTGCTTGGGAGGAGTCCCATGGTTGTTCCATGGGCGACGACCAAGCGGCGAAAATGTCCGCAAAAACGGCCGCCAGCACTCGCGTAGGCCCAAAGGGCCGCCTAATGGATTATCTGGGTTCAACCTTAAAATCTCATTTGAACCACGGAGAACATGGAGAACACAAAACCTTCGAGAAATATCGAGCACTCACCGATGGGTGAAAACACAAGCTCCTATGCAATGCCTTGATTTTTCTCCGTACTCTCGTTGTTAGGAGGTGCCCCTCGCCACGCTACAACTGCTTGATCTCGATATTGTATTTCTTCAGCGCGTAGCCCATCTGGCGCGGCGTCAGGTTGAGCAGCCGCGCCGCCTTGGCCTGCACCCAGCCGCATTTCTCCATCGCCCACATCAGCCGGTCGCGCTCCGACAGCGGCTCGGCGACTTCCGCCTCCGCCCCGAAGTCCGTCGGCAGATCGTCGGGCGGTGCTTCCGGCGCGGCCTGGCGCTGCGGCACCAGCGGAATCGAGCGGTGCTCCTTGCCGTAGTCGCGCAGCACCGAGGAAAAACACAGCCCCTTCTGGCAAAACAGGTCGGCATGGCGGATGACGCTACCGCGCGTCATGGTGGCCAGCCGTTCGACGCAGTTCTCCAGCTCGCGCACGTTGCCTGGCCAGTAGCACTGGCTCATCGCCTGCATCGCCTCGGTGCTGACGATGAAGTCGCGCTTGTTCTCGCGGTTGAATTTCTGCAGGAAATGCTCCACCAGGAGCGGGATGTCGTCGCGCCGGTCGCGCAGCGGCGGCAGGAAAATCGACACCACGTTGATGCGGAAATACAGATCGGCGCGGAATTCGCCCTTCGACACCATTTCCTCCAGGTTGCGGTTGGTGGCGGTGATCAGCCGCACGTCCACGCGGATGGTGCGGTTGCCGCCGACCCGTTCGAATTCGCGCTCCTGCAGCACGCGCAGGAGCTTGGCCTGGAACGCCGGCGAGATGTCGCCGATCTCGTCGAGGAACAGCGTGCCGCCGTGGGCCGATTCGAAGCGCCCCTTGCGATCCTGCGTGGCGCCGGTGAAGGCGCCTTTTTCGTGGCCGAACAATTCGGATTCGAGCAGGCTTTCCGGCAGCGCGGCGCAGTTGAGCTTGATGAACGGGCCGTCCCGGCGCGGGCTGAGGTAATGGATGGCGCGCGCGATGGCTTCCTTGCCGGTGCCCGATTCGCCGCGCAGCAGGATGGTGGCCTTGCCCGGTGCGGCCTGGTGCACGTCGGAGAAAACCTGCTGCATGCGCTTACTCACGCCGATCACGTTGTCCAGGCTGAACTTGCCTTGCAGTTCCTTCTGCAGACGGGATTTTTCCCGCATCAGCTGGTCGCGCTCGGCCGCCACGTGATGGTGCAGGCGCACACTCTGGCCGATCAGGTTGGCGACCATGGAAAGAAAGCGGACGTCGCCCTGGAAACGGCCCGCCCGGTCGCTTTCGCGGTCTATCCCCAGCACGCCGATGCAGCGGCGGCCGATCTTGATCGGCACGCCGATGAACGCCAGTTCGCCCGCTTCGATGTTGCGCGAGCCGGTGCGATTGAGGAACAGCGGCTCCTTGGCGACATCGGGAATCACCGCCGGCATGCAGCTTTGCAGGATGCGCCCGGTCACGCCTTCGCCCGTCAGGAAGCGGCCGCGTTTGATCTCCTCGGTGGTCAGCCCCACCGCCGCCACCACCTGCAGGCCGCCGTCCTCCTGCACCAGACTGACCATGCTGCGCTGCATGTGCAGGTGCGAGGAAAGCAGGGTCAACACGCCGCGCAGGGTCTTGTGCAGATCCAGCGACGAACCGAGTATCTTGCTGATTTCGTAAATGGTGACCAGTTCCACCGATGGAGCGTCTTGTGCCATGTGCCCGTATGCCTGTCAGTTTCGATTTGCACGACAACATGCAAATCCCGTGCCGACATGCCGGAGCAGCACGGATTATGGAGCCCCGGCAAGGCGTTGCCGGCGGATTTCCGACCTTCGCCGGACAAGCGCCCAGCGATCGAGGCTCCAAAACGGTGCCATCGGGCCAAGGCGGTGCGCCGGAAATTGGTGCGACGCAGGAACCACGGCCTGTCATCGCGCTGCAATATTGAACCGGCAAACTGATCCGCGTTTACTTTCCTGGAGAGCGCCATGTGGGAACAGCTGACTTTTCCAACCTGGATTTTCCTGTTCGGCAACGCCTTTGTCCTGGCCTACCTCGCTCGCACGGGCGGGAAAGCCTGACCCAAAGGTTCACTGCGCGGCCGACTTTCATAAAAAGCTTGCAAAGCAAATTTGAATATTAGATAATTCTAATAACTTGAATTGCTCAATCCCCTTGAGTGTTCCGGTGTTGTCTCCTCCATCCTCCTTTATTGGCGGATTTTGAAGCGCGGTCATATTTGAACCGCGCTTTTTTTTCGCCTGCCGGAGTTCGGGTATCATGGCGCCTTCCAACTCTAGCCGGATATGACCATGCCGCAATTCATCGACCGCGCCTTGCTCGACCACGTCTCGGCGCAGGCGCGGACCTCGCCGCGCCGGCGCAAAAACCACAATTTCCACGCCGCCGAGTCGGATGCGAGCCATCGCCTGCTCAACGCGGTGGAGCCCGATTCCTACATCCAGCCGCACTGCCATGCGGATGCGGCCAAGGACGAGACCATCGTCGCCTTGCATGGACGTTTCGGGATAGTGTTTTTCGATGCGACGGGGACGGTAACCGAAACGGCGGTCATCGAGCCCAACGGCGATGCCGTGGCGGTGAACATTCCCCACGGCGTTTTCCACGGCATCGTGGCGCTTGCGCCCGGCAGCGTTTTTTTCGAGGCCAAGGCGGGTCCGTACCAGCCGCTCGAAGCGGAAGAGAAGGCAGCCTTCGCGCCGGCCGAGGGCGAGCCGGGAGCGGCGGCCTACCTTGAATTTCTCAGGACGCTGTTTTAACCTAAAAAATCAGTTCAACCGCCGATAATTCATGGTGTTACCAAAGAGGTTCGGAAGTGCCCGCAAGGTAAGTCAGCGTCTACCCGCAACAGTTTGATTAATCCGCGTTCATCGGTGTTTATCGGCGGTTAAATGAGGTTTCAAGGTTTAACGTAAAACTCGCGAAGCGAGACCTCGTTCCCCTCGCCCGTCTCGCCAGAGCGAGCGGCTTTACCGCCTCTCGGCGGGGACACTCCTTGCGGGTGCAGGGAGAAGGGAACGCCGGAAAAAGGCTGTCGGGCACGGGGCGCCGGACTACTTCATTTGACGGCGGGCTGGATCTGGTAGATGCCGTGGCACGCCACGCATTTTTGCAGCAGCGCGTCCATTTGCTTCAAGGTGTGCTTGGGATCGCCGAGGCTTTCCGCGTCCAGCGCGATCTGGTCGAAATCGCTGTGCATGGCCATCCCCATCTGCTTGAACCCCATCGGCAGCTTGGCTTTGAGCGAAACAGGGACGCCGTGCATCACGTGCATGCCCAGTGGGCGCGCGGCGCTGGCGACGGCTTTCATGTCGTCGTTCGCCAGGCCGGCGACGACCGACTGGGTGCCGCCCAGCATGTCGCGCATTTCCTGCAGGACGATGGCGCGCTCCGCGGTGGTCAGCACGATCGCCGTGCGCTGGTCCTTGGCGGCTGCCGCCGGCGCGTGCATGCTCATGTCGTGCTGCATTTCCTGCGCCGTCGCCGGCGCCGCCAGCAAGGCCAGCAGCGCGCCGCATGCGAGGCAGTTCGATCGTTTGGCCATGGTTTTTATTCCTTTCAGGTAGGTCGGGCACCCCGTGCCGGCATTAATATTGTATCGAGACGTTTTCCCGGCCGAGCCAGTCGGCCAGCGAAACCACCAGGTTGTCCGCCAGCTTCACCCGCCAGCCTTCGCCCAGTTCCAGGTCGCAAGCCGCGGCATCGTTGCAAAAGGCGACGCGCACCCGGCATCCGGTCTCGTCCCGGTAGCCGGACAGGATTTCGCCCAGTTTTTCGGTTTTGGCGGGCGCCGCGCACGACAGCCTCAGCTGCTTGGCGAAACGGGTGCGCGCGCCGGCCAAGTCGAGCAGGTTTTCCGCCACCACGCGCAGCCCGCCGGAATAGTCGTCCTTGCTGACTTTGCCTTCGACGATGAGCAGCTGATCCTCTTTCAACAGATCGCGCTGGGCGTCGTACAACTCGCTGAACACCGACACTTCCACCCGCGCCGCACCGTCTTCCAGCGCGACGAAAGCCATCTTGCCGCGCCGCGTCATCTGGGTGCGCTGGGCGTAGACGATGCCGGCGAGCCACACCGGCTGCTGCTGCGGCGCGAGGTCGCCGAGGCGGGTCTTGACGAAGCGCGCGAGTTCGTCGCGGTAGGCGTCGTAGGGATGGCCGCTGAAGTAGAAGCCCAGCGCCTTTTTCTCGTGCATCAGCTGTTCCGCCAGCGGCCAGGGCGGCACGTCCACCAGGGCGTCGGGGCGGCTTTGCGCGCCGCCGTCCATCATGTCGAACAGGCTGTTCTGGAGCGCGTCGCGGCTTTCCTGCTCGGCCGCCTCCATCGCCACGCCGACGCTCGCCAAGAGGCTCGCCCGGTTGGGATTGAGCGCATCGAAGGCGCCGGCCTTGACCAGCGATTCGATCACGCGGCGGTTGACGGTGCGCTTGTCCACCCGGCGGCAGAAATCGAACAGGCTCAAGAACGGCCCGTCTTTTTGCCGGGCGGCGTCGATGGCGATAATCGCCGCTTCGCCGGTGCCCTTGACCGCGCCGAGGCCGTAGCGGATTTCACCACAAGGGTACTCCGATCCGCTACGGGCTGAAGCCCGTGCGGAATCGTATGCGGTTCTCGACACCGGCTCGAAGCGGTAATTGGACAGGTTCACGTCCGGCGCCAGCACCTTGACCTTGTTGAACAGGGTGTCCTCGTAGAACACCTTGAGCTGGTCGGTGTTGTCCAGCTCGGACGACAGCGTGGCCGCCATGAAGGCTGCGGTGTGGTGGGCCTTGAGCCAGGCGGTCTGGTAGGAAACCACCGCGTAGGCGGCGGTGTGGGATTTGTTGAAGCCGTATTCGGCGAACTTCGCCATCAAATCGAACAGGCCGTTCGCCAGCTTTTCCTCGTAGCCTTTTTTCAGCGCGCCCTCGACGAACAGGGCGCGGTGCATGTCCATTTCTTCCTGCTTTTTCTTGCCCATCGCGCGCCGCAGCAGGTCCGCACCGCCCAGCGTATAGCCGCCGATGATCTGCGAGATCTGCATCACCTGTTCCTGGTAGACGATCACGCCGTAGGTCGGGGCGAGGCTGGCCTGCAGGTCGGGGTGGAAATAGTCGATCTTCTGCACGCCCTTCTTGCGCAGGATGAAGTCGTCCACCATGCCCGAGCCGAGCGGGCCGGGGCGGTAGAGCGCGAGCACGGCGATGATGTCCTCGAAGCGGTCGGGCTGGAGCTTGGCCAGCAGCTTTTTCATGCCCTCCGATTCGAGCTGGAACACCGCGGTGGTGTTGGCCTTCTTCAAAATCCCGTAGGCCGCCGGATCGTTGAAATACTGGGTGTCGAGCGGCTGGTCGAAACTCGGGTCGAGCTTCTTGATGTACTTCACCGCCAGCTCGATGATGGTCAGGTTGCGCAGGCCGAGGAAGTCGAACTTGACCAGCCCGGCCGCCTCCACGTCGTCCTTGTCGAACTGGGACACCGGCACCGCGTCCGCGCCGGAGGCGACGTACAGCGGACAGAAATCGGTCAGCTTGCCCGGCGCGATCAGCACGCCGCCGGCGTGCATGCCGACGTTGCGGGTGATGCCTTCGAGCTTCCTGGCCAGTTCGAACAGCTCGCGCACCTCCTCCTCGCTGTCGTGGCGTTCCTTGAGCTGGGGTTCCATGTCCAGCGCCTCGTCGAGCGAATACTGCTTGCCCGGCGCGGCGGGAATCAGCTTGGATAGCTGGTCGCAAAAATTGTAGGGCAGGTCGAGCACCCGTCCGACGTCGCGCACCACCGCCTTGGCCGCCATGGTGCCGAAGGTGGCGATCTGCGACACCGCGTCGGTGCCGTAGCGTTCGCGCACGTACTCGATCACCTTGTAGCGGGTTTCCTGGCAGAAGTCGATGTCGAAGTCGGGCATCGACACCCGTTCCGGGTTGAGGAAGCGCTCGAACAGCAGGGCGTATTTCAGCGGGTCGAGGTCGGTGATGCCCATGCTGTAGGCCACCAGCGAACCGGCGCCGGAACCGCGCCCCGGCCCGACCGGCACGCCGTTGTGCTTGGCCCAGTTGATGAAGTCGGCGACGATCAGGAAATAGCCGGGGAAGCCCATCTGGACAATGGTGTCGGTCTCGAACTTGAGCCGGTCGGTATAGATCGGGAACTGCTTCGCCCGCTCCGCCTCGTCCGGGTAGAGCGTCACCATGCGCTCGGCGAGGCCTTCCGCCGCCCGCGCACAGAGGTAATCGTCCGGGCTCAGCCCGCCCGGGATCGGGAACAGCGGCAGCTTGCTCTTGCCCAGCTCGACGGTAAGGTTGCAGCGCTTGGCGATCTCGACGCTGTTGGCGAGCGCGGCGGGAATATCGGCGAACAGCTCCGCCATCTCGGCCTGGGTCTTGAAATACTGCTGCTCGGTGAAGGCGCGCGGGCGGCGCCTGTCCGCCAGCATGTAGCCCTCGGAAATGCACACCCGCGCCTCATGCGCCTTGAAGTCGTCGGGCGAAAGGAATTCGATCGGGTGCGTCGCCACCACCGGCAGCTTCATTTCCGCCGCCAAACCCACCGCCTTGCGCACGTGCGCTTCGGCCTGGGGCAGGCCGGTGCGCTGCAATTCGAGGTAGAACGCGCCGGGAAACAACCGCTGCCAATCCGCCGCCAGCTCGCATGCCACCGCGCGCTTGTCCTGCAGCAAGGCCTGGCCGACGTCGCCCAGGTGCGCGCCGGACAGCGCGATCAGCCCGTCGCTGCCGCCGTTTTCGAACCATGCGCGCTGTAGTTCGGCGCGGCCACGGTGCTGGTTGGTGCGGTAAGCGCGGGTGAGCAAGTCGCACAAGCGCAAGTAGCCCAGGCGGTTGCGGCACAGCAGCAGCAAGCGATGCGGCTGGTCGCGGTTGGCCTCGTTGGTGATCCACACGTCGCAACCGATGATCGGCTTGATTCCCTTGCCGCGCGCCGCCTTGTAGAACTTCACCATGCCGAACAGGTTCGACAGGTCAGTCAGCGCCAGCGCCGGCATGGCGTCCGCTACGGCTTTCTCGACCGGCGGGCAGGAGTGATCCTTGCCGGCATCGAGGCGAACCATGCCATCGACGATGGAAAATTCACTGTGCAGGCGGAGATGGACGAAGGCGGGATCGGGCATGGTGCGCCATTTTACCATCGCAGCGTGAGCAAGGCGCTTAATCCTGCGGGTCCGATTCGCATCTCATTAATTTTAAATTACAATGGCCGATTCAAAAAAATCCGGGATGATAACGAGGCGGGTTTGCCGCATTTCGCCCGCCCGACAAAACAACAGGCATGCATTCAAAATTCGACCACGCCCGACGATTTCGCGCGGGCTCCCATGCCGCGGCGTGGGTTGCCTGCTGCCTGCTGTTCTGCCTGCTGCAGAACGGCGCGGTGCGGGCGGACGACCAGGCGCAAGCCGACGCGCCCGAACAGGAGTTCCTCTCCGAGCTGCCCCTGGTGCTGACGCCTTCGCGCATTCTCCAGCGCCTGAACGAGGCGCCGGCCGCCGTCACGGTCATCGACCGCGAGCTGATCCGGGCCAGCGGCTACCGCGATCTCGGCCGGCTGCTGCGGCTGGTGCCGGGCATGCAGATCGGCCAGGAGCGGGGCAATTCGCAATGGGTTTCCTACCACGGCATGGGCAACGATTTCCCGTCGTGGATGCAGGTGCTGGTGGACGGCCGCTCGGTTTATTCGCCCGGCTCCTTCGGCGGCGTGGACTGGCCCGGCCTGCCGGTCACCCTCGACGAAATCGAGCGCATCGAGGTGGTGCGCGGCACCAATTCGGTGTCCTACGGCGCCAATGCTTTTCTCGGCGTGGTCAACATCATCACCCGCCACAGCGCCGACACCACGGACAACAAACTGTCCGCCGGCGCCGGCTCGGCGGACATCCGCGACGCGAACCTGGAACTGGCCGGGACCGCCGAGCAGGGCAGCGCGCGCCTGAACGCCGCGGTCAAGCACGACGACGGCTTCACCGGGCTGCACGACGGGCAGACTTTCAAGATCGCCTCGCTGCGCGCCGATACGCGCATCGGCGACCACGACGAACTGATGCTGCGGCTGGCCGCCAACAGCGGCACACGCGAACTGGGCTACCCCGATTCCATCTTCGGCAACAACGCCGAGCGCGGCTCGGACAGCCTCAACGCCACGCTGCACGTGCAGTGGCGGCACGCCCCCAACCCCGATGAGGAATGGCTGCTGCATTACTACCGCAACCAGGACCGGACCAGCGAGGAATGGACGGCTTTTGCGCCTCCCGCCTTTTACGTCCCGCTCGACCGCAACCGCAGCAGCGTGCGCGACAACCTGGAACTGCAGCACCGCCAAACGCTGTCGCCGACGCTGCGCTCGCTGTGGGGGCTGGAACTGCGCGCCGACGAGATCGACTCGCCGTTCCTATACTATGGCGCGGCCCATCAGGCCGCCCATCTGGCACGCCTGTTCGGCCAGCTCGACTGGGGTTTCCGGCCGGACTGGAACCTCAATGCCAGCATGCTGGCGGAAAAATTCAGCGGCGACGCGCCGCACCTGTCGCCGCGCCTGTTCGCCAACTGGCAGGTCGGCCCGCAGGACACCTTGCGCGCCGGTTTTGCCCGCGCCTGGCTCCAGCCCTCGCTGTTCGAGCGCTACGGCGATGTCCGCGCCTACTATAGCGGCATCCTGCTGGTGCAGCCCTTCCTGCCCAACCCGGATTTGCGCGCGCCGCGCATGGACAGCCTGGAACTGGGCTACCTGGGCCAGTTCCAGACCTGGAACACGCGACTCGACGTGCGCCTGTTCAACGAGCGCGTCACCGATTACATCACCCGCGTTTCCCATCCCGAATACCTGGTGCCGGCGCTGGCGGGGACGCTGCCTTCGGCGCGCTACGAGAACCTGGCCGCGCCCATCACCCTGCGCGGGGTGGAGTACCAGATCGACAGCCGTCCGCGCGCCGGCACCCGGCTGCTGTTCAGCCACAGCCTGATCGGCCGCTACAGCAGCGACGAAGCCGCCACCCGGCTGACCGCGCCGTACACCGCCAGCCTGAGCTGGATTCAGGAGTGGAGCGGACAGTGGGCGAGCACCCTGACCTTGCTGCGGATGGGGCCGCTGGCGGGCGGCAGCGGCTTCGTGCCGCTCTACCAGTACACTTCCCGCCCCTACACCACGCTGGATGCGCGCCTGGCCCGTACCTTCAGGGTCGGAGACGTCCCGCTGGAAGTCGCGCTGACCGCCACCAACCTCGGCGGCCGCCACCAGGAAATCGCCGACCGTTCCGAACAATCCCTGCACGGCACCGATCCGGTCAACCAGACCTCGCCGATGGCCTGGCTGACCTTCACCCTCCAGCCCAGATAAACGGGCGCCTTAACGTGAAATTCGCGAAGCAGGATGCGCGATCCGTGGGTCGGGCTTTCTCGCCCGTGCGAGCAGCTTGCTGCCGCTCGCGGCGGGAATGCTCCTTGCGGGTGCAGCCTGACTGTACGGCTGCGCCCTGAAGGGCACAAGAGCCGTACCCACAACAGATCGCTGTGTCAAGGTTGATTCATGCGGTTGAATATCCTATCCTCTAGCCATTTTTGAAAGCACCGGCCGCGCGGCCGGACGGAAATATGGCAAGCGGCAACCACAAAGCGAAACTATCCATCATCGGCGCCGGCAACGTCGGCAGCCATGTCGCCGTGTACGCGGCGGGCAAGGATCTGGCCGACATCGTCCTGCTCGACCAGAACGCCGACAAGGCCAGGGGAACCGGGCTCGACATCACCCAGGCGATGGCGATGGCCAACATCGACCGCGTGGTCACCGGCACCGGCGACTACGCGGCCACGGCCGGCTCGGACGTGGTGGTGATCACCGCCGGCCTGGCGCGCAAGCCGGGCATGTCGCGCGACGATCTGCTGGAAGCGAACGCCGGCATCGTCCAGGCGGTGACCCGCGAGGCGGTCAGGCACTCCCCCGGCTGCATCCTGGTGGTGGTCACCAATCCGGTCAACACCATGGCGCAGCTCGCCTACGAGGTCAGCGGGCTGCCGCGGGAAAGGGTCATCGGCGTATCCGGCGTGCTCGACAGCGCCCGCTTCAAGGCCTTCATCGCCGAGGAATTGTCGGTCGGCGCGAGCCGGGTCGATGCCGTGGTGCTGGGCGACCATGGCGCGCAGATGGTGCCGCTGGTGGATCATTGCCAGGTCAATGGCGTCCCCATCGGCAACCTGATGTCCCCGGAGCGGATCGCCGCCATCGTCGAACGGGTGCGGCACGGCGGCTCGGAGATCGTCAACCTGCTCAAGACCGGCTCGGCCTACTACGCCCCCGGCACGGCAACGGTGGAACTGCTCGAATGCATCCTGAAGGACCGCCAGGTGACGATACCTTGCGCGGTCTACCTCGAGGGCGAATACGGCGTGGACGGCCTCTACGTCGGCGTGCCGGCGCTGATCGGCGCGGCCGGCGTGGAGAAGGTGATCCAGCTCAATCTCAGCGCCACGGAGCAAAGGGATTTCGACCTGTCCGTGGTCCACATCCGCGAACGGCTCGACACGCTGAGGGCGAACACGCGGGCATGACGGGGCGCTGGGCGAACATGCCCGTGGGTGCGAATTCATTCGCACAAAGTGCAAGAGCTGTTGTGGGTACGGCTTGAGCCGTACATGTCAGGCTCAAGCCTGACCCACACCTCGAACTAAGCCGACACGGTGGATGTGCGAATGAATTCGCACCTACAGCCGCCAGCCGAAGCCCGCCTGCATACTGCTGCGCCGCACTCCCCTTCCGGCTTATTGAGCTTCCATAAGTAATCGATTATTATCCCGAAGTTTTCACCCTCCCCGGCCGGCTTTCCGAATCGCAGTGTTTTTTGGATCTCCGGCTGGCCGGCAAACCCACCTTGGTACGCGATGCAATCGACTCGCGCTGGGTTCCCTCCGCGACCGCATCGACCGGAGGGATGGGCGTAGGGCGGACTCCGCCCGCCGACAACCAGGCAACAAAGGGCGCCTGAATCTTGAACGTTTATGGGCAAGGACCCAAAACCGCGATTCCTCCGCGAGAGGGCCGCGCATTGGGCATGACCGCATCGAATAATAGAGGCCAGAATTGAACAAGAACGATTTGATCATCCGCGTGGCGGGCGAAGGCGGAGAAGGCATCATCTCCACCGGCGACTTCATCACGCAGGCGTGCGCGCGCGCCGGTCTTGAGGTTTACACCTTCAAGACTTTCCCCGCCGAAATCAAGGGCGGCTACGCCATGTACCAGACCCGGGCCAGCGCCGCGCCGCTGTTCAACCAGGGCGACACCTTCGACATCCTGTGCGCCTTCAACGGCGAGGCCTACGACCTGAACCGCAGCCGCCTGCGCCCCGGCACCGCCTTCGTCTACGACGGTCCGGGCGGCGATTTCGAGCCCGACGTACCGGAAGGCGTGCATGCCTACGCCATCCCGATGACCAAGACCGCCAAGGAAATGGGCAGCATCAAGGCGAAGAACATGGTGGCCCTGGGCGCCCTGTCCCAACTGTTCGACATACCGGAACAGCCGCTGCGCGAAATCATCGCCGCCAAGTTCACCAAAAAAGGCACCACGGTTCTCGAAAGCAACCTCAACGCCTTCACCCGCGGCCGCGAACTGGCGGCGGCGCTGCCCAAGACCGACTCGTGGCGGATGACCGCGCCGGCGGAAAAGCGCGATGTCGTCGTGCTCTCCGGCAACGATGCCATCGGTCTGGGCGCGCTGATCGCCGGCCTGGATTTCTTCGCCGCCTACCCGATCACCCCGGCCACGGAAATCGCCCGCTACGTGGCGCGGCATCTGCCCAAGCGCGGCGGCACCCTGATCCAGGCCGAGGACGAAATCGCCTCGCTGGCGCAGGTGCTCGGCGCATCCTTCGCCGGCAAGAAGGCGATGACCGCGACTTCCGGCCCCGGCCTCGCGCTGATGGGCGAAATGCTCGGCATGTCGTTCATGAGCGAAACCCCCTGCGTGGTGGTGGACGTGCAGCGCGGCGGCCCGTCCACCGGGCTGCCGACCAAGCATGAGCAGTCCGACCTGTTCATGGCGATCCACGGCTCCCACGGCGATTGCGGACGCATCGTGCTGTCGGTGGAAGGCGTTTCCGACTGCATCGCGCTAACGGTGGAAGCCTTCAACCTGGCCGAGAAGTACCAGTGTCCGGTGCTGCTCCTGTCCGACGGCTCCCTGGCGTTTTCCACCCAGACCGTGCCCTACCCCGAACCCGCCGATTACCCGATCGTGGCGCGCAAGGCCTGGGACGGCAAGGGCGAATACCAGCGCTACGTCATCACCGACGACTATATTTCCCCGATGGCGGCGCCGGGCACGCCGGGCGGCATGCACATCGCCACTGGCCTGGAACACGACGAAATCGGCCAGCCCAACTACACCGGCGCCAACCACGAAGCCATGCAGGCCAAGCGCTTCCGCAAGCTCGACGGCGTGGTCAAGGATTTCGCGCCGGTGGAAGTGGACGGCGAAGGCGATGCCGAGCTGGGCATCATCGCCTGGGGCAGCACCATCGGCGTGGTGCGCGAAGGCATCGCGCGCCTGCGCGCCGAAGGCGTTTCGGTGAAGGGTTTCTATCCCAAGCTGTTGTGGCCGATGCCGGTCGAGCAATTCGAAGCTTTCGGCGCCACCTGCGGCAAGGTCGTGGTGGCCGAGGTGAACTACCTGGGGCAGCTGGCTCATTTCATCCGGGCCGAGACTAACCTGCGCCCGGAATCCTATACCATTTGCGGCGGCCTGCCTTTCACGCCCGCCATGATCGTCTCTAAAGTCAAGGAGATGCTGCGATGAATTGCGCTCAGACCCATCTGCACAAGGTCGAACTCGAAACCAAGGACTACAAGACCGACGCCAAGCCGTTCTGGTGTCCGGGCTGCGGCGACCACGGCGTGCTCACCGGCATGTACCGCGCCTTGGCCGAAATCGGCGTCGATCCCAACTACCTCGTGAACATTTCCGGCATCGGCTGCTCTTCGCGCCTGCCGTATTTCGTCCGTTCCTACAAGATGCACACCCTGCACGGCCGTGCGGGTCCGGTGGCGACCGGCGTGCAGCTGGCTCGTCCCGATCTGGCCATCCTGGTCAACGGCGGCGACGGCGACGGATTTTCCATCGGCGGCGGCCACATGCCGCACCTGGCGCGCAAGAACATCAACATGACCTACGTGCTGATGGACAACCGCGTCTACGGCCTGACCAAGGGCCAGGTCTCGCCCACCTCGCAGCGCCAGATGAAGGCCTACACCACGCCTTACGGCGGCGTCGAGGAGCCGCTCGACCCGGTGCTGTACATGCTGACCTACGGCGCGAGCTTCGTTGCCCAGACGCTGGCCACCAACGTGAAAATGACCGCGCAGCTCATCAAGGAGGGCATGGAGCATCGCGGCTTTTCCTTCATCAGCGTGTTGAGCCAATGCCCCACTTTCAACACCATCGACGACGCGAAATCCTTCAAGGGTTCCTCTGAGGAGCTCCAGGACAATCACGACGTCAGCGACATCGACGCCGCCATGCACGCGGTGAACATGGCGCACAAAAACGGCAAGATCCCGGTCGGCCTGCTCTACCGCCAGGAACGCCCGACGCTCGACGAGCGCATGGCGGATCTGGTGAAACAGGCCGGCGGCCATCCGGGCTACGACCTGCGCAAGATCATCGACCTCTCCCGTCCATGACCGACAGCGCCACTCCGGGCGGCGGCACCGTCGAACTGGTGATTGATGGCGTCGCGGTTCGCGCCGAGCCGCACATGACCATCGTCGAGGCGGCCTGGGCGGGCGGCGTACCGCGCGTCACCGGAGTGGGCTGCCTGGAGGGCGTGTGCGGATCGTGCCGGATCCTGCTGCGGCACGGCCCGGACGTCAGCGTCGCGCTGGCGTGCGAGACCTTCGCCGAGCAAGGCATCGAAGCGCTGTTCCTGCCCGCGCCGACCGCGGTTCGCCACCAGTACGAGCTGACCGATTTCACCGACGGCTGGGACATCCAGGCGCGCTTCAAGGAAATCTTCCCGGAAGCCAGCCGCTGCCGCCACTGCCACGGCTGCGTGCGCTCCTGCCCGAAGGGGATCGTGGTGGAGGAAGGCATCGCGCTGGCGGCGGCGGGCCGCTTCCGCGAAGCCGGCGAGGCTTTTCTCGAATGCGTCATGTGCGAGCTGTGCGACACCGCCTGCCCGGAACAGATCGCCCCGGCCCACGTCGGCCTGTTCTGCCGCCGCATCACCGCTTTCTTCCACCTGCGCCCGCCCAACCTGATTCACCGGCTGGAAGAGCTCAGGCAAGAACCGTTCTCCAGCGCGGGAGAGAAGGAATCGTCGTGAATAAAAAAATGGCAACCGTTCCCCTCTCCCCTAACCCTCTCCCGCAAGCGGGAGAGGGGGACGTAGTCTCGCTTCGCGAGTTTCACGTTAACGTAGGTGCGAATTCATTCGCACAGCCAGCATCGATTGTGCGAATGAATTCGCACCTACAGGCCGGCCGTCGCTCGTTTGCACCTATGAATATTTCGCGCCGGCCGCATTTCCCCGAATGAAGCGCGGCCTTTCCCTCCAGGCCGCGCTCGCCGCCTATCGTCCCGATGCCGAACTGGCGCCGCTGCCGGAGCAGATCGATCCGGACCGGCTGCTGAGCTTTTTCCATCCCGACCACCTGCGCGACAGCGTCACCACCCTCACCGTGGGGCCGAACGCGGGGGCGCACTGCCAGCGTGAGCTGGCCGATTTGCTCCAGGCGGAAGCGGTGATCGACGAAGTCGATCTGGCCGGCGTCCCGGTCACCGACACCGACGTGCTGGTGATCGGCGGCGGCGGCGCGGGCTGCGCGGCCGCCCTCGCCGCCGCCGAACACGGCGCGCGGGTGCTGCTCGCCACCAAGCTGCGCCTTGGCGACAGCAACACGGTGATGGCCGAAGGCGGCATCCAGGCCGCCATCGAACCGGGCGACAGCGCGCAGAAACACATGCAGGACACCCTGCGCGCCGGCCATCACGCCGGCGACCCGGCGCTGGTGGCGGCCATGGTCGGCGACGGCCCCGAAGTGATCCACTGGCTGATCCGCCAGGGCATGCAGTTCGACCAGACCGACAGCGGCGACCTGCATACGCGCCGGGCGGGCGGCACCAGCGCGCCGCGCATCGTGCATTGCCGCGACTACACCGGGCTCGAAATGATGCGCGTGCTGCGCGAGGCGGTGGCCCAGCATCGCGGCATCGAAGTGTGGGACCAACACCCCGCCGTCGAGCTGCTGTCCAACGAACGCGGCCAGAAATGCGTGGGCGCGGTGCTGTCCTCGCTCGCCGACCGGAGCCTGCGCATCGTGCGCACCCGCTCGGTGATCCTCGCCACCGGCGGCCTCGGACGGCTGCACCTGAACGGCTTCCCTACTTCCAACCATCTCGGCGCCACCGGCGACGGGCTGGTGCTGGCGTACCGGATGGGCGCCCGGCTGTGCGAGCTCGATTCGTTCCAGTACCACCCCACCGGGCTGGTCAATCCGCCCTACCTGTCGGGCAAGCTGGTCACCGAAGGCATCCGCGCCGCCGGCGCGCTGCTGCTGAATGCACAGGGACAACGCTTCGTCGATGAATTGCAGCCGCGCGACATCGTCTGCGCCGCCATCATCCGCGAATGCCGCGAAGGCCGCGGCATCCACCCCGACGTCGGCGGCGTCGGCGTGTGGCTCGACACTCCACGCCTGGAGCGCAGCCAACCCGGCCTGCTCGAACGGCAGTTCCCCAAGCTGCTGGCGCGCACCCGCGTGGCCGGCATCGACCCGCGCAGCGAACCGATCCTGGTCTATCCGACCCTGCATTACCAGAACGGCGGCGCCGTGATCGATGTCGATGGCGCCACCACCGTCCCCGGCCTGTATGCGGCGGGCGAAGTCGCCGGCGGCATCCACGGCCGCAACCGCATCATGGGCAACGCGCTGCTGGAAATCATCGGCTTCGGCCGCCGCGCCGGCATTGCCGCCGCCCTGTCCGGCCACGACCGCGGCCCGAAGAAAATCACCCTGGAGCACGTCAACCGCGCCCGCCGCGCCCTGGCCCTGGCCGGCCTGCCGCTGGCACGGCGCGCGCCGCAGGTGCTGCCCCCCTATGCGGCGATGGGGAAAGATTCATGAGCCGCCTGAACGCCAATCTCCTCCACCCCTGCCAGCGGGTCGGCGACAACCTGGCGCGCTGGCGCGAGGCTGGCGGCGGCGAAGCGCTGCGCCTCGGCGCGGCTAACCCCGCGGCCATCCTCGCCGCCGTCAAGGACGCCGACCTGCGCGGCCTCGGCGGCAGCGGCTTCCCGGTCTGGCGCAAGTGGGAGGCGGTGGCGAGCGAAGCGCCGCGCCCCGACAAATACCTGGTGTGCAACGGCAACGAGGACGAGCCCGGCACCTTCAAGGACCGTCTGCTGCTCGAAGAAACGCCGCACCAGGTGATCGAGGGCGCGCTGCTCGCCGCGCTGGCGGTCGGCGCCAACCGCGTCGTGCTTTACGTCAACCCCGACCTGACGCGCTCCCTTGCCGCGCTGCAGGCGGCGCTCGCCCGGTGGCACAATACCGAATTCCTGCAACTGGCCGGCGATGCGCTGGGGCAGGCGATCACGGTGGAATTGGTGCCCAGCTCCGGCCATTACATCGGCGGCGAGGAAACCGCCGCGCTGGAGTGGATCGAAGGCAAGTTCCCGTTCCCGCGCGGCAAGCCGCCCTACCCGGCGCAATACGGCGTGCACGGCTGCCCGACCCTGATCAACAACGTCGAAACCCTGGCCAACATCCCCGCCATCGTGCGCCACGGCGCGGACTGGTTCCGCGCCCAAAGCACCGGGCGCGGCACCGGCAGCAAGCTCTATTCCCTCAGCGGCGACGTGCTGCACCCCGGCGTGTACGAACTGCCGATGGGCACCACCCTGGGCGACCTGATTTTCGTCCATGGCGGCGGATTGCTCTCCGGCAAGCCGCTCAAGGCGGTATTCACCGGCGGCCCGTCCAACACCCTGCTGACTCCGGCCGACCTGGACGTCAGCCTCGACTTCGACTCCCTGCGCGAACGCGGCGCCGCCCTGGGCACCGGCGCCATGATCGTGGTGTCGGAAGGCACCGGCATGGTCAAGCGCGTCGCCGAATACGCGCGCTTCTTCGCCCACTCCTCCTGCGGCCAATGCATCTCCTGCAAGACCGGCACCGCCACCATCAGCCGCCTGCTCGACCGCATCGACACCGGGCGCGGCACCGCGGCCGACCTGGCCACCCTGGAAAGCCTCTGCCGCATGCTTCCCGGCACCGGCCGCTGCCATCTGGTCAACGGCGTGGCGCAACTGCTCGACAGCTCGTTCCGGCATTTTCGACAGGAATATCGGCAGGCGTTGAAGTAATCCACCTCCCAACATTCGATGGCGGCGAGATTCTTCAACGTCTTGACCAAACTCGATTTTCCGTATAAAAAACAAAATATGGAAAATACACGGAAAAATATCGGCCTGATCGACATTGGAAACGATGCGCGGCGGCAATTCATCGATGCACAATCCGTGTTCACGGCCTGGGAAGGTGCCAGCAGAAGTGCGGCGGACGTGCGCGGCGGCATGTACTGGAAGCATCAGGGGAAGACGGACTACCTCATCAGGACATCGCCGGATAATACCCAAAAAAGCCTCGGACCGAGGTCCGACGAAACCACGGCCATCCACGAAAAGTTCATCGCCCGGAAGGCGACGGCGGAAGCGCGAGTAGCGCAGCTCGCGGCGGAGCTTACCCGCCACCAGCGAATGAATCGGGCCTTGTTCGTCGGGCGCGCTCCGCAAATGCTGGTGGACATCCTGAACACGCTGTCGCGTGCCGGGATTTCGGAACATTTCACGGTCGTAGGGACCCATGCGCTATACGCTTACGAGGCTGCGGCTGGCGTTCGTATCGGGAGTTCCGACGCTTTGGCGACCCAGGATGTGGATTTATTATGGGATACGCGCAAGAGAGTCGTTTTTGCGACCCAGATGAAGGTGCTTGGTTCATCCATGCTGGGATTGCTGCGGAAAGTCGATTCCACCTTTGAAATTCGGCAGGATCAGCGTTACACGGCGGTCAACGGCAAAGGCTTCGAAGTCGATATCATCCGCCGCGAAGCGTCTGAAGGCGATCCGCACCCGTTGCGCCTGACCGACCACGAGGACGACATCTGGGCCATTCAAGCAAAGAGGGCGGGAGCTCTTCTCAGCGGCCCGCGTTTTTCCAGCATGATCGTGTCATCCTCCGGCTATATGGCGAGAATTGAAACGATCTCGCCGCTGACGTTCGTCAAGTTCAAGCGATGGATGGCCGCCCAGCCCGACCGCGACTCCATGAAGACTTCGCGGGACGGTCTCCAGGCGGATATCGTTCAACAACTGATCGACGAGTATTTGCCGCATCTTGGGCAAGGCGACGGTATATAACGCGTAAGCCAGACTCCATCTTGATTCGTATAGCCACACTCCCATAATTGCCTTTCCAATACCTCTTCAGTAAGATGTTCCCCACGAGCACATAACGAGGATCGATGGGCCGCCGCCCTGGCGAACCCATAAAAAACATGCCTGATCTTCTGCATCTCGTTTTCTCTGCCCCCGACAGCAGCCTGTTGTATGCGGGACATTACGATCCGTTGCTGGTCGTGCTTTCCGTCGGCATCGCGATATTCGCTTCGCATGCGTCCTTCATGGTATCCCAGCACGTTGCCGCCGGCGGCGCGGCGATGACCAGGTACGGGTGGACCCTGGTGGGCGGATTCTGCATGGGCGCCGGCGTGTGGGCGATGCATTTCACCGGCATGCTGGCGTTCAGCCTGCCTTGCGCCACCACCTACGACCCCGTCGTCACGCTGTTGTCGATGATCCCCGGCGTCCTGGCGAGCACGCTCGCGGTGTGGATCGTCAGCCGTCGGGAAATTTCCTTCGCCCGCCTGGCGAGCGGCGGCCTGCTCCTCGGCGCGGGGATCGGCACCATGCACTACACGGGCATGGCGGCATATCGCATGAACGGCCTGATCCGCTACGACCTCAAGCTGTTTTTGCTGTCCCTTCTGGCGGCCGTGGTCCTGGCGACCCTGGCCCTCTGGATCAAGTTCCAACTGCAATCGTGGCAGGCGCGGTGGCGCGCTTTCGCCCCGGCCGTCGGCGCGGTCGTCATGGGCCTGGCGGTTTCGGCGATGCACTACACCGCCATGACGGCGGCTTATTTCATCCGCGACGGGGATGCCTCCCTGCCGGAATCCCAGCTTGCCCCGGCGTTCATCGCCTCGGTGGTCCTGGTCATCACCAGCGCGATCATCCTGATCACCCTAATCGCCATTTTCCTGGCCAGGCCGTCGGTCTTTTCCTTCGCCAGGATCTACCGGCCGGTCGGCGTCCTGATCCTGGGATGGGGTGCCGTGGCCTGGATGGGCGCGGGCTATTACGGCGCCCACCTGGCCGACCGGACCTACCGGGATGAACTGGCGCAAGCGCACCGAAGCATGGACAGCGTCGGCGGCAATATCAGGGGTGCCCTCGCGACCTTGCGGGGCGTTCCCGAAGTCCTTGCCCACGAGGAAACGCTGCGCAAGGAGCTGGCGCGCTTCGGGCCGACACGGTCGCCGCTGGAAATCTCCGAACGTCGGCGCTTGTGGACGGACGACGCGGCGCTTTCCCGGCTGAATGCCTACCTCGCCATCATGGCTGGCGGATTCAACGCCGAAGCGGTATGGGTCGTCAACGCGGCGGGCGACTGCATCGCCGCCAGCAATGCAAGCACGCCAGGCAGCTTCGTCGGCACCAACTACGACGACCGCCAGTATTTCCGTCAGGCTCGCGCGGGAGGGCAAAGCCACCAATATGCAATCGGCCGCGTGAGCAAGGCCCCCGGCCTGTTCTACTCCTATCCCGTATTCCTTCAGGGGCAGTTCGCCGGCGCGGTGGTGGCCAAGCGCGACATCGCCGGCTTCCTGCCCTGGATCAAACCGGCCAACGGCTTCATCGCCGATGCCAACGGCGTCATCGTCCTGGCTTTGGACAGGAATCTCGAATACCAGACCTTGCCGGGCGCCACCGTCATGGCGCTTCCGGAGCAGGAAAGAACGCAGCGCTACCAGCGGGGCGACTTCAAGCCGCTTTCGATCGGCGCATGGAAAGACCACGGATTCGACGGCGTGGTGCGCTTCGGGCGCGACCCGCTGCCGCTGGCGCTGCTCTCCCAGCCCATCGCGGAGGGCGACATCAGGATATACGTGGCCCGTCCGCTTCCCGCCCTGGTGCGCATCGAAGACGAAAGGCCCTGGATATTCCTGCTGGTCTTTATCGCCGGCGGCATGCTCATCGTCGCCGTGGCCGCCCTGACCCTCAATGTCCGGGCAACCCGCCAGGCCAAGGAGGCGGCGGAGGACGCCCTGGTCCACCTCAAGGAACACGAGCTGCAGCTGCAACACATCGCGAATTACGATGCCCTGACCGGCCTGCCCAACCGGCGGCTGCTGGCCGACCGCCTGAACCAGGCCATGGCGCAGGCGATGCGCGAGGGCCATCTGATGGCCGTCTGCTACCTCGACCTGGACGGCTTCAAGCCGGTAAACGATGAGCTGGGCCACGAATACGGCGACCACTTGCTGATCGAAGTCGCCCGGCGCCTGGAGAACTGCGTGCGCGCCGGCGATACCGTGGCGCGCCTGGGCGGCGACGAGTTCGTGCTGGTGCTGACCGATTTCACCGGCATCGAGACATGCCACCAGATATTGCAGCGGGTGCTGAACGCGGTGTCCGCCCCGTTCACGCTCGAGGATTGCGGCGTCGCGCTCTCCGCCAGCATCGGCGCAAGCCTGTACCCCGACGACCGCGTCGATCCGGACACCTTGCTGCGTCATGCCGATCAGGCCATGTACATCGCCAAGGAAAACGGCAGAAACCGCTATCACCTGTTCGATCCCGAACTGGACCGGCAGGCGCGCGCCCACCGCGAATCGCTCGGACGGCTGGCCGAGGCGCTGGAAAACCGGGAATTCGTCCTCCATTACCAGCCCCAGGTCAACATGAAGAGCGGCGAACTGTTGGGCGCCGAGGCTCTGATCCGCTGGAACCATCCGGAGAAGGGACTGCTGGCGCCGGCCGCGTTTCTCGACGTCCTAAGCGGCTCGCCGCTGGAAATCGCCGTCGGCGAGTGGGTCATCGAAACCGCCCTGAGCCAGGCGGAGGCCTGGCGGACGGCCGGCCTGCGCCTGCCGGTCAGCGTCAACGTCTCATCGGAACAGCTGATGAATGCCGGCTTCTCCGACTGGCTGGCCCAGTCCCTGGCGCGCCACCCCGGCATTGGCAGCGCGGACCTGGAACTGGAAGTGCTGGAATCGAGCGCCATCGAGGATATCGGCCGCACCGAGGAAATCATCGACGCCTGCCGCCTGCTCGGGGTGCGCTTCGCCCTGGACGATTTCGGCACCGGCTATTCCTCGCTCACGCATTTCCGCCGGCTGGGCATCGACACGCTCAAGATCGACCAGAGCTTCATCCGCGACATGCTGCACGATCCGGAGGATCTGGCCATCGTCGAAAGCGTCGTCGGCCTGGCCCAGACCTTCAAGCGCCACGCCATCGCCGAAGGCGTCGAGACGGCCGATCACGCCGCCATGCTGGTCCACCTCGGATGCAGCGACGGCCAGGGCTACGGCATCGCCCGGCCGATGCCGGCGGCGGCGCTTCCGGGCTGGCTGAAGGAATGGCGCGAGACCGGCTTCTGGCGCGGCCTCGCCCTGCCCGACGTCCCCAGCGACGGCGTCGGCCTGCTGGTGGCGCGGCAAGCCCACCTGGACTGGGCGGAAACCCTGGTCAGCCACATCCGGAACGGATCGCCGGACAGGCCGCCGGTGCTGGAGAGCCACCGATGCGGCTTCGGCCGCTGGCTGTACGGCCTGGGGCGACACCGGAGCGGGCCGCTGCCGGAATTCCGCGAAATCGAGGCGAAGCACGACCAGTTCCACGACCTGGCCCAGGAAATCGTGGCGATCAAGGACACCGGCCGAGCGGCGGACGCCCGCACCCGGCTCGACGACCTGGCCGTCCTGGCCAACGCGCTTCAGACCAGCATCGACGGCCTGCAGGCCCGCATCAAGGTCGGCGCCTGAGCGGGCAACGGTTGGCCGCGAAAAGGCACAAAAAGCACAAAAATAAAAACCTGGAGTTCATAGAACACAAAAAACTTACGACCATTACTCATTCTCCTTTGCATCCTTTGCGGTAAAACGCGGTTTTCCAGGAAAAAAACAGCGATGGGGTTCTCTTGTGCTTTTTTGAGCCTTTTCGCAGCCATCGCCTTTGTTGTTTCCTTGCGCACCGCTCGCCATTCGTCCCCGCCCCGGCTATCATTCTCCTTGAATATTTTTCGGTTTTAACCCGCCCATCACCATGCAAAAAGTCCCCGAACTGCTCCTCCCCGCCGGCTCTCTGGAAAAAATGCGCTATGCCTACGCCTATGGCGCGGACGCGGTGTACGCCGGCCAGCCGCGCTATTCCCTGCGCGCCCGCAACAACGAATTCGGCCTGCCGGAGCTGGCCACGGGCATCGCCGAAGCCCGCGCGCTGGGCAAGAAATTCTACGTTGCCAGCAACCTCTCCCCGCACAACGCCAAGCTGAAAACCTATCTGGCGGACATGGCGCCGGTCATCGCCATGCGGCCAGACGCCCTGATCATGGCCGATCCCGGGCTGATCATGATGGTTCGCGAAGCTTGGCCTGAGATGCCGGTGCACCTGTCGGTGCAGGCCAACACGGTAAATCATGCCGCGGTGAAATTCTGGCAGTCGCTGGGCCTCACGCGGGTGATCCTGTCGCGCGAGTTGTCGCTCGACGAAATTGCCGAAATCCGCCAGCAATGCCCCGACATGGAACTCGAGGTATTCGTCCACGGCGCCCTGTGCATCGCCTATTCCGGGCGCTGCCTGCTGTCCGGCTACTTCAACCACCGCGACGCCAACCAGGGCACCTGCACCAATTCCTGCCGCTGGGACTACAAGGTGCGTGAAGCGCGGGAAGACGCCGCAGGCGTGATCCGCGAAGTGGAATTCGATTTCAACGCGGCGATGGCCGAGTCCGCGCTCGCCTCGTGCGGCGATCAAGAGCGCCACCCGCTCGCCGACCGGGTATGGATGATCGAGGAAGGCCAGCGGCCGGGCGAGCTGATGCCGGTGCTGGAAGACGAGCACGGCACTTACATCATGAATTCCAAGGATTTGCGCGCGGTCGAACACGTCGCCCGTCTAACCGAGATCGGCGTCGATTCGCTCAAGATCGAAGGCCGCACCAAGTCGGCCTACTACGTCGTTCGCACCGCCCAGGTCTACCGCCGGGCGATCGACGATGCCGCGACGGGCCGCGCCTTCGACCCGGCACATCTCGCGACGCTGGAAAATCTCGCCAACCGCGGCTATACCGACGGCTTCTACCAGCGCCACCATACCGTCGAATACCAGAACTACCTCACCGGCCAGTCGGAAAGCGCGCGCCAGATGTACGTCGGCGACATCGTGGCCTACGATGCCGCGAAGGGCCTGGCCGAGGTGGTGGTGAAAAACCGCTTCGCCGTCGGTGACCGGCTGGAGCTGATCCATCCCACCGGCAACCGCGAACTGGTCGTGGAGCGCATGTTCGACCTGGATGGCGCCGCCATCGCGGTGGCGCCGGGGAACGGCTGGGTCGTGCGCGTTCCCTTGGAAAGTGCCATGGAGCAGGGCATGCTGGCCAGATTTTTACCCTAACGGTCATGGCGAATCGCCGCCCCGAATCATGAAACGGCGAATTTGTGGGTCAGGCTTCAGCCTGACTTATACGGCTGCACCCCAAAGGGCACAAGAGCTGCACCCACAGCCGCTCGAATCGGAGTTCTCTATGATCTCCGTGGTTCGAATGGGGTTTTTAGGTTTATGACATGATCAAGAAAATCGATGTGGCCCAGCTCAGGCCCGGCATGCACATCCACGACCTGAACTGCGGCTGGATGGACCATCCGTTTCTGCGCGGCAGCTTCAAGGTCACGCGCGACAAGGACATCGAGAAGATCGTCGGCTACGGCATCCGCGAGGTCTACATCGACACCGACAAGGGCTTCGATGCGCCGGAGGCCCGGGAAGAAAGCGAAGTCCGGGCCGACCTCGAACACCAGATGCGCGAAGTGGCGGTGAAGGCCAAACCCGCCCCAGCCGCCTCGCTGGGCGACGAATTGGGCAAGGCGCAAAAAGTGCACCGCGAGGCCAACAGGATCGTCCACAGCATCCTGCAGGACAGCCGCATCGGCAAACAGATCGAGCTGGAGCAGGTGGAGCCCGTCGTCGAGCAATTGACCGATTCGATCTTCCGCAACAAGGACGCCCTGCTCAGCCTGGCCAGGATCAAGCAGAAGGACGATTACACTTTCCTCCACTCGGTCAGCGTCGGCACCTTGCTGATCTCGTTCTGCCGCGCGCTCGAGCTCGACCGCGACACGATCAGGCTGGCCGGCATCGGCGGCCTGCTGCACGACGTCGGCAAGATGAAAGTGCCGGATGCGATCCTGAACAAGCCCGGCAAACTCACCGAAGCGGAATTGCGCACCATGAAATCGCACGTGGTGCACAGCCGCGACATCCTGTCAGAGACGCCCGGCATCGCGCAGGCTTCGCTGGACGTGGCGGCGCAGCACCACGAGCGCCATGACGGCAGCGGCTACCCGCTCGGGCTGAAGGGTTCGGAGATGTCCGTTTATGGCCAGATGGCGGCCATCGTGGACGTGTACGACGCGATCACCTCGGAGCGCTGCTACCACAAGGGCATGGAGCCGACGGTCGCGCTCAGGAAAATGTTCGAGTGGAGCAAGTTCCATTTCAACCCGGAACTGGTCCACGCTTTCGTTCGCACCATCGGCATTTACCCGGTCGGCACGCTGGTGATGCTGGAAAGCGGCAAGATCGGCATCGTCATCGAACAGCGCGAACAAAATCTGGTGCAGCCGCTGGTGCGGGTGGTGTTCAACGCCAGGAAAGGCTACTACGTGGAGCCGGAAGATATCGACCTGTCACGCCCGTTGGGGATGGGGGGAGGCGACCGGGTGGTAAGCCACGAATCTCCCGCGAAATGGGGGATAGACGTTTACAGGTTCATGTAGTACCGGAGCTTGCAGCGGATAGCTGGTAGCTCGTAGCACCCGAACCGGCTACTCGCTACAAGCTACAAGCTACCAGCTGATTTCAAACTTCGCCTTCCGGCGTGGCGTAGATTTTGTGGATGCTGATATCCGCGCCGTTGAATTCCTCCTCGGCATCGAGGCGCAGGCCGATCAGCTTGCTGACCAGTCCATAGACCACGAAGCCGCCGGCCAGCGCGACTCCAATGCCCATCAGGGTGCCGATCAGCTGCGCCGCGAAGCTGACGTTGCCGACGCCGCCCAGGGCCTTGAGGCCGAACACGCCCGCGGCAATGCCGCCCCACGCGCCGCACAGGCCATGCAGCGGCCACACGCCGAGCACGTCGTCGATTTTCCATTTGTTCTGGGTCAGCGTGAACATCCACACGAACAGCGCACCCGCCACCGCGCCGGTCACCAGCGCGCCCACCGGGTGCATCAGGTCGGAGCCGGCGCATACCGCCACCAAGCCGGCGAGCGGGCCGTTATGCACGAAGCCGGGGTCGTTCCTGCCCACTACCAGCGCGGCGAGGATGCCGCCCACCATCGCCATCAGCGAATTCACCGCCACCAGGCCGCTGACCGCGTCGATGGTCTGCGCCGACATGACATTGAAACCGAACCAGCCCACCGACAAGATCCAGGCGCCCAGGGCAAGGAACGGAATATTCGAAGGCGGATGCGCCGCGATCAAGCCGTCCTTGCTGTAGCGCCCGCGCCGTGCGCCGAGCAGCAACACCGCCGGCAAGGCGATCCAGCCGCCCATCGCATGCACCACGACGGAGCCGGCGAAATCATGGAATTCCGCGCCGAAGGTCCCTTTCAGCCAATCCTGCACACCGAAGTGATGGTTCCAGACGATGCCCTCGAAGAAGGGATAGACGAAGCCGACCAGGAGGAAAGTCGCCGCCAGTTGGGGGTTGAACCGGGCGCGCTCGGCGATGCCGCCGGAGACGATCGCCGGGATCGCAGCGGCGAAAGTCAGCAGGAAGAAAAACTTGACCAGATCGTAGCCGCTTTTCTGCGCCAGCACCTCGGCGCCGGAAAAGAAATTCACGCCGTAGGCAATGCTGTAGCCGATGAAGAAGTAGGCGACGGTGGAAATGGCGAAGTCGGCCATGATCTTCACCAGCGCGTTCACCTGGTTTTTCCGCCGCACCGTGCCGAGTTCGAGGAAAGCGAAACCCGCATGCATGGCCAGCACCATGATCGCGCCAAGAAGGATAAACAACACATCGCTGCTGGTCTTCAGATTTTCCATTGTTGCTCCAGAAATAAAGTTTCATCCCTGTTAGCAACAATCGGGCCAGAAATAAGCGCACTGTTTTGGAAGGAAATATTCCAAAACAGTGCGCTTTATGCGCACCGATGCAGTGCGTAGATCAAATTGGCGCACCATTACGGCGCACATGCCAACCTTTAATCATAGCCCTTAATCAATATCCAACCCAAACCGATGGGTGTGGTTGATGACATTGAGCAGCGCCTTGAACGGCACGGTGGGACCGAATTTCCGGATGATTTCCATGAAGGGCAGATCCGGGCCGTTCGGATCGAACTGATATTGCCCGGAAATCATGTCGTCGAACATTTTGCGCAAATCCCGGTCCATCGCATCCACCCACGGCAGGATCATCGCCTTGCGTTCTTCGTCGTCCTCGACGATGGCGCGCAGCTCGTCCACTTCGTAAACCGCCTGGTGCACCAGATCGATGTATTCGTCTACTGTTTTCGGATTTTTCATGATGATTTCCTTATGCCACAAAACAATTGGGGCGACCCGAAAGCCGCCCCCAAGTTACTGCCGTAAAGATTCTTCTTCTTCACATGCTTTTTGGTTACTTCTTGGCAATTTCCTCAAGCCGGGTGGCGCGGATGATCTGTCCGTCCAGCGCCGCTTCCTTCGCCGTGCCGCCGTAAGCGACGGTAATCAGCTGCGAGTAGTAAGTCACCGGGATATTGAACTTGGTGCCGTAGCGCTTGTTCACTTCGCCCTGGTAAATCTCGACGTTGGCTTGGCACAGCGGGCAGGGCGTGACGATCATCTCGGCGCCGTGGTCGTAGGCGGATTCGATGATGTCCTTGATCTGCTTCTGGCTCTTTTCCGGCTCGGAGAAAGCCAGCGCGCCGCCGCAGCAAGTCACTTTCTGGTCGTACGTCACCGCTTCGCCGCCCATCGCTTCGACCAGGCGGTCGAGATACATCGGGTTCTCGAACGACTCGCCGGCGATGCCGAACGGACGGTTGGTCTGGCAGCCGACGTAGCCGGCGAACTTGATGCCTTGCAGCGGGTTTTTCACGCCCTTTTTCAGTTCGTCGAAGCCGAAATCCTCGACCAGCACTTCCGCCATGTGACGCGCGTTCTGCTTGCCTTCGTAGGCCAGGCCGGCTTCTTTCAGCGCTTCATTGGCGTCCGCCTTCATCTGGGTGCTATGGTCCAGGCGCTCCTTGGCCTCGCGGGTGGAGAGCCAGCAGGCGGCGCAGGTCGCCACCACGTCCATGCCGGGG
Source organism: Sulfuricella sp. (assembly GCA_028714315.1). Classification (GTDB taxonomy): domain Bacteria; phylum Pseudomonadota; class Gammaproteobacteria; order Burkholderiales; family Sulfuricellaceae; genus Sulfuricella. Next base: position 48,868 of record JAQTMN010000014.1, read on the forward strand.
TTGTTTTTCTCGGACAGCGCCAGGTTGCGCGCGGACAGCGTGATGCGCGGCAGTTCGCCGCCTTCGGCGTAGCCGATCGATGCGCCGCAGCAGTTCCAGTCCGGGATCTCTTTCAGCTCGATGTCCAGCAGCTTGCACATCGAATGGGTCGAGGTCAGGTAGTTGGACGACGACGCCTTGGACTGGGAAGAGCAGCCGGGGTAAAACGAAAAGGTCTTTTTAGCCATGTTTGACTCCTTAGGCAAGGTTCTTGCGGCGGTCTTCGATCTCGCGCGCTTTCTTCAACATCGCGTGGAACCCGCTCTTGTCCTTGACGCCGTGCGGCGCGAACAATTCCATCGGGTTCAGGCGCTTCGCCTTCACCATGCCCAGACCGACGCTTTGCATCGCCATGGCGTTCTTGATGCCTTGCGAGAAGCCGTCCTTGAAGTACATGCCGAGAGACAGCTTGAGTTCGTTGACGCGGCCCGCCTGCGCCAGATTGTTCCAGAACATGCTGGCGAACTGCTGGGTCGGCTGCTTCTTCGGCGACAGGCCCAGACGATAGGCGTAGTTGGCGAGACCGTGCATGATGTGGGTGATCGGCAGCTTGCGCGGGCAGCGCACGATGCACTGGTAGCACGAGGTGCACATCCACATCGAATCCGACGTGAGCACTTCCTCGCGCTTGCCGGCGCGGATCATCATGAAGATTTCCTGCGGCGGATGCGCCCAGTGCGGGCCGAACGGGCAGGAGCCGGCGCACACGCCGCACTGCATGCACATCTTGACCCAGTGGCCTTCCTCGACCTTGTCCTCGACTTCCCGGAGGAAATTATTGCGGTAGTTTTCGCTCATATGCCGTCTCCTAGAAGCCCTTCATCGGGCTCATGCCGATTTTCTGGATCAAAGCCGCGTAATCGTTGATCAATTGCGGCACGCGC
>JAQTMN010000015.1 GCA_028714315.1 Sulfuricella sp.
CCACGGCGGTGAACCTGGCTCTGGCGCTGGCCGCCGAGGGCGCCAAGGTGGGCATTCTGGATGCGGACATTTATGGCCCGTCCCAGCCGCTGATGCTGGGCATCAAGGACGAGCGGCCGGAATCCTCGGCCGACGGCAAGAAACTGCAACCGCTGATAGGACATGGCCTGCAGGCCATGTCCATCGGCTTCCTGATCGATCCCGACACCCCCATGGTGTGGCGCGGCCCGATGGTCACCCAGGCGCTGGAACAATTGCTCAACGACACCAACTGGGCCGACCTGGATTACCTGGTGGTGGACCTGCCGCCGGGCACCGGCGACATTCAGCTCACCCTGGCGCAAAAGGTGCCCGTCACCGGTGCGGTGATCGTCACCACGCCCCAGGACGTGGCTCTGATCGACGCGCGCAAGGGACTGAAAATGTTCGAGAAGGTGGGTATCCCCATCGTCGGCATCGTGGAGAACATGAGCCTGCACATTTGCAGCAACTGCGGTCACGAGGAGCGCATTTTCGGTACCGGCGGCGGCGAGAAAATGTGCCAGGACTACAACGTCGAATTCCTCGGCGCCCTGCCGCTGGACATCAACATCCGCCAGCAGACCGACGAAGGCAATCCGCCGGTCGCGGCCGATCCCGATGGCCGCGTGTCGCAGATCTACAAGGAAATCGCGCGCCGCGTGGCGGTGAAGATCGCCGAGCAGGCACAGGATTTCAGCGCGCGCTTCCCCAATATCGTTATTCAGAATACATAAACCGGGCTGGTGGCTTGTAGCTGGTAGCAGGTAGCTTCCTGCTGCACGGTTTGGGCTACCAGCTACAAGCTACGGGCTAAGACATGAGCATCAAATCGGACAAGTGGATCCGCCGCATGGCGGAACAGCATGGCATGATTGAGCCGTTCGAGCCGGGTCAGGTGCGGCACGTGGACGGGAAGAAAATCGTCTCATACGGCACTTCCAGCTATGGCTACGATATCCGCTGTTCGAACGAGTTCAAGCTGTTCACCAACATCAACACCACCATCGTCGATCCGAAGAATTTCGATCCCAATTCCTTCGTCGATGTGCAAAGCGACGTCTGCATCATCCCGCCCAATTCGTTCGCCCTGGCGCGCACCCTGGAGTATTTCCGCATTCCGCGCAGCGTGCTGACGATTTGCCTGGGCAAGTCCACCTACGCGCGCTGCGGCATCATCGTCAACGTCACCCCGTTCGAACCCGAGTGGGAAGGCTATGTGACCCTGGAGTTTTCCAATACCACGCCGCTGCCGGCCAAAATCTACGCCAACGAGGGCGTGGCCCAGGTGCTGTTTTTCGAGTCCGACGAGGAGTGCGAAACCTCGTACAAGGATCGGGGCGGCAAGTATCAGGGGCAGCACGGCGTGACGTTGCCCAAAATTTGAATGTAGAGCCGAATTCATTCGGCCTTTCGCAGTTGGCCGAATGAATTTGGCCCTACCTTAGGAATTCCCTATGCGTTTTCGCTTTCCCGTCGTCATCATCGACGAAGACTTCCGCTCCGAGAATGCGAGCGGCATCGGCATTCGCGTGCTGGTCAAGGCCATCGAGGAGGAGGGGCTGGAAGTGCTGGGCGCTACCAGCTACGGCGACCTCAGCTCGTTCGCGCAGCAGCAGAGCCGGGCTTCGACCTTCATCCTGTCGATCGACGACGAGGAATTCTCCACCCCGGAACTGGCCGAGCATGCGGTCGAGCAGATTCGCGCTTTCGTGGTGGAGATTCGCCGCCGCAACGCCGAGATCCCGATTTTCCTCTACGGCGAAACCCGCACTTCGCGCCACATCCCCAACGACGTGCTGAAGGAACTGCACGGCTTCATCCACATGTTCGAGGACACGCCGGAGTTCATCGCCCGCTATGTGGTGCGCGAAGCGAAGGATTACCTGGATTCGCTGGCGCCGCCATTCTTCCGCGCGCTGACCCACTACGCCGCCGACGGCTCCTATTCCTGGCACTGCCCCGGCCATTCGGGCGGCGTGGCGTTCCTGAAAAGCCCGGTGGGGCAGATGTTCCACCAGTTTTTTGGCGAGAACATGCTGCGCGCCGACGTGTGCAATTCGGTGGACGAGCTGGGCCAGCTGCTCGACCATACCGGACCGGTGGCCGCGAGCGAGCGCAACGCCGCGCGCATTTTCAATTCCGACCACCTGTTTTTCGTCACCAACGGCACGTCAACTTCCAACAAGATGGTGTGGCATTCCACCGTGGCGCCGGGCGACGTGGTGGTGGTGGACCGCAACTGCCATAAATCCATCCTGCACGCGATCATCATGACCGGCGCGATCCCGGTGTTCCTGACGCCGACGCGCAACCATTACGGCATCATCGGCCCGATTCCCCTGGAGGAATTCAAGCCGGAGAACATCCGCAAGAAAATCGAGGCCAATCCGTTCGCCCGCGGCGTGAAGACCAAGCCGCGCGTGCTGACGCTGACCCAGAGCACCTACGACGGCATCATTTACAATGTGGAAACGCTGAAGCAGATGCTGGACGGCGAGATCGACACCCTGCATTTCGACGAGGCCTGGCTGCCCCACGCGACGTTCCACGATTTCTATCAGGGCATGCACGCCATCGGCAAGGACCGCCCGCGCTGCAAGGACTCGATGATATTTTCCACCCAGTCCACCCACAAGCTGCTGGCCGGCCTGAGCCAGGCGTCGCAGATCCTGATCCAGGATTCCGAGTCGCGTAAGCTCGACCGCGACGTGTTCAACGAAGCCTATCTGATGCACACGTCGACCAGCCCGCAGTACGCCATCATCGCCTCGTGCGACGTGGCGGCGGCGATGATGGAGCCGCCCGGCGGCACCGCGCTGGTGGAGGAATCGATCCTGGAAGCGCTCGACTTCCGCCGCGCGATGCGCAAGGTGGACGAGGAATTCGGCGCGTCGTGGTGGTTCAAGGTCTGGGGGCCGGACGATCTGGCGGAGGAAGGCATCGGCGAGCGCGACGACTGGGTATTGCGCGACAGCGAACGCTGGCACGGCTTCGGCAACCTCGCCCCCGGCTTCAACATGCTTGATCCGATCAAGTCCACCGTGATCACGCCGGGCCTCGACGTGGACGGCGATTTCGCCGATTCCGGCATCCCGGCGGCCATCGTCACCAAGTACCTGGCGGAGCACGGCGTGATCGTGGAGAAGACCGGGCTTTATTCGTTCTTCATCATGTTCACCATCGGCATTACCAAGGGCCGCTGGAACACCATGCTGACCGCGCTCCAGCAATTCAAGGACGAATACGACCGCAATCAGCCGCTGTGGCGCGTGCTGCCGGAATTCGTCGCCAAGCATCCGCGCTACGAACGGATGGGGTTGAAAGACCTGTCCGACAGTATCCACGGCATCTACAAGGCCAACGACATCGCCCGCCTGACGACGGAAATGTATCTGTCCGACATGGAGCCGGCGATGAAGCCGACCGATGCGTTCGCCAGGATGGCGCACCGCGAAATCGACCGGGTCGAGATCGACGAGCTCGCCGGCCGGGTGACCAGCGTGCTGCTGACCCCTTATCCGCCGGGCATCCCGCTGCTGATCCCGGGCGAGCGCTTCAATCAGACCATCGTCCGCTACCTGAAATTCGCCCGCGAATTCAACGAGAAATTCCCCGGCTTCGAGACCGACATTCACGGCCTGGTCAAGGAAGACGCCGACGGCAAGCCCCGCTATTATGTCGATTGCGTGGCGGTAGGCGGTGAGCGGTGAGGGGTAAACAGTAAGCGGTGAGCGGCGAAGCCGCTCGCCCTTACTGACAACTGACAACTGACAACTGACAACTGACAACTGAAAACTGATCACTGCCCACTGCTCAAGCTTTCCAGCCTGACCGGTTTTTCGACCGCGTAGCCCTGCGCATAATCCACGCCGATTTCGGCGAGCTTGCCGAGGATCGCCGGGCTTTCGACATATTCGGCCACGGTCTTCAAGCCGAAGGAATGGCCGATCTCGTGCATGGATTTGACCATGGCCAAGTCGGTCGGGCTGCTGGTCAGGTCCTTGACGAAGGCGCCGTCGATCTTCAGGTAATCCACGTCCAGGTTCTTCAAATACGCGAACGACGAGTAGCCGCTGCCGAAGTCGTCGAGCGACACCCGGCAGCCGTGCGCCTTGACCATGGCGATGAAGCGCTGGGCGACTTCCAGTTTCTTGATGGCTACCGTCTCGGTGATTTCGAAAATGATTTTGTCCAGCGGAACGCCGTCCTGGCGGAGTGCCTCATCAATCAGTTTCAGCATGTAATCGTTGACCACCGAGGCGCCGGACAGGTTGATCGAGAAACCGCTGACCGTGGCGAGAACCGCAGGATTTTCCTTGAGCCATTTCAGGCTTGCGCGCAGCACCCAGGTGTCGATGTCGATGGCGCGTTTCCAGGTTTCCGCGGCACGGACGAGGTCGAAAGGATCGCTGTCGAGCGTGCTGTTGATGCCGAGCAGGATTTCGTAATGGGGCAAATGGCCTTTTTCCGCCGCGATCGGCCGAATTTTCTGGGCGCGCAAGTAAAGCAGGTTTTCGGCCAGCGCCTTGTCGATCAGGCCCGCCAGGTTGAATTGGGCGTCTTCGGCCAGAATCTGCTGGTTGTCTTTTTTGTAGACCTGGATCGCATTGCTGCCCAGCGATTTCGAGGCCATGCACGCCGAGTGGGCCAGTTTCAGCAGTGTCGAAGGGGAATCCACGTCGCGGGTGAGCGCGGCGATGCCCCCATTCACCCCCAGCACGAAGCTCTTTTCGGCGCACTTGACCCGGTGCCGCTCGATGCGTGACACCATCCGGGCGATGATGGCGCCGGCTTCTTCCATGGAACGACCCATGAACAGGACGACGAACGTTTCTTCGCCCAGCCGCGAAAACGAATCCGCCGGCCCCAGTTCGTCGCTCAACGAGTCGGTCAGGGCGCGCAAGGACGCCTCGGCATCGGCATGGTCGCAGCTTCGATGGATTTCCCTGAGCTGGTCGAACAGCATCATGCAAATCACGTCGCTCTGGTCTTCTTCCACGCAGTGCAAGAAAATCTGGTCCAGCCGGTTCATCAGCCCCTTGCGGTTCAGCAGCCCGGTTTCCGCGTCGTGGGTTGCCCGGCGATGGAGCCGCTCGTAGGCGCTGAGCATGATCTTCCGGGCCGAGCGTTCCATGAACGGCGCATTCAGGCCGGGGAATTTGAGCAGGCTGCCGTCCCCGAGCCCCTGCGCCAGCTGTTTCCGGCCCAGGGTGCGCTCTTTCGTGGCAGAGCGGTTGGCGAAAGTGAACCGGGTTTTGCCATTGTCGGCCCATACCAGCTGGTACGGCACAAACGCCGTTTCGTGCTGGAAACCCAGCCAGTCGCCCTGGCACGGCAAGCACGAACCTTCTCCGTCTCCCGTGCGTTCCTGGGCCGCGGGTTCCCTCTCGCCGGGGGGGAAATGTTGCCATTCGACCGGGCTGTTCCCGTGCAGCTGCGCCGATAATTCGCGAACGATCGTTTCGATCACCGGGTCGTCGAAGAGCACTTCCCTGAGGCCGCGCGAAACGGCGCCGACCACAGCTCGCGCTTTCCTCGGGTCGGCCTCCGCCGCGACTCTTTCAGGTGCCAGCAGGAGGAGCAATTCATCCAGCACACCAAGCGCGTCGCGATACTCGATGCCGTGCTCTCCATGGCGCACGCGGTTAAACCGGAGATGATGGCGCCAGCCGGCTTCGATCAAGTCCAAAACGATTTGCGGCGCCATCCTGCCGCCGATGTGCCGGCGGATGTCATCCTCGGTTTTATCGCTCGCGGCGCCGATTTCCTGCCGGGACTCGCTCGACAGCTGAATCTGGGCGATTTTCCTCCTTCGGGCTTCTTCGATCGGTTCGAGCAGATCGTTCAGCACCCCGATGGCTTCATCGAAAACGGCGGGTTCGCCCTCGAAATTGTCGGCCACGCGGTTGACCAGGTGGTCCAGCGCGCCGTAAAGATCCCGATCGAACAGTTTCCCGGCATCGTCCGCCGCCACATGGAAGCGGTCGAACAGGTCCAGCAACTGATGGGCGGGGTGCGCGTCCGACCCGAGAAATTCCTCGTCCAGCAGGGCCAGTTTGAGGAGAGGCAATTCGAGCCGCATCAGCAGGTTCCGGATATCGGAATCTTCCGTATTCTCCGCCAGCGGCTTGCTCACCAGCTCGTCGAACAGCTGGACTTTCTGGACGTAGCGGGCGTCTTCGGCATGGCCGTTTTCGAGTTGGGGAAGCTCGCGGATCAGGTTCCGTTTGACCGAGGTCGCCCCGTATTGCCCTTCGGCACTGTCCCGTTTCTGCTGCAACCTGCTCACCGCGGCCAGAATCGCGTCCAGGCTGACCTGGCTTTCCGGAAGATCGCCGGCGGGCGCGTCCTGTCGGCGCCCGTCCGCGCCGACATCCCGGAGGGTGTCGAAAAGCTGGCTGGCGGCGGACAGAAGATGCGAGGACGATGGCGGGAAAAGCGGTCGCAGCGCTCCTGCCATGCCGGGCCGGCCAGTCTGGAAGGCGCTTCCCGAAGCGCGTCGCGTGGCGTCCGAGGCCGCGGCAAAATCGCCCGGTTCGCTCGCCTTTTGGGTGGATGCGGCTTCCCTTTTGGGGCCGGGAACAAAAGCGACCGCTTCGTTCAGCTCGCGGTAGAAATCCCCAAAAAAAGCCGAGACGGACTCGAAGAATGCCCGGTAAAGCAACGCTCTGGCGCGGTTGTCCGGACAAATGTCCAATAGCACCTGGCGAAAAGCCTGGAGGATGGGGGCGGGGGCATAGGGGTTGCCGCGCGGTTGACCGGCATTCAATTGTTCGAAGCGCACTTCGAAATTGTATATCTCGGCTTTGTAATCGACTTCCAGATGCTTGATCGCCCAGGACAGCTTGAGCCAATCCTCGAATAGTTCGATATCCACCAGGGAAAATTGCCTGTTTTCGCCGTCGTTAGTCTGCTCGCCCGCGGTCCACCGGAAATAGGCGTCTCCCAGGAAAGCCTGTTCGATATTGGCGCGATTTTCCGTGACCAGGGGGAATGCCGCGTCGAGAGCCGCTTTTTCCTGGAGATCGGTGGATTTGTCAGCCGCCAGGGAGAGTGTTTCGGCCAGGTTCCCGAAAAAAAGCTGTAAGGCCCGTTGGATGAATTCGACGAATTGCGCCCGGCATTTCGCGGTGGCGGCTGCGGCCTGGCCCGGAGAAGGGGCGGGCGATGAATCGGCACGACTTGCGCCACTCGCGGCTCGCGCCAGCTCCTTCAGCGCGGCTGCGGGGAATTGCGCCACCTCGATGTCGAGGGAGCCCGGCAGAACTCCCTCGACCGTGCCGGACAGCAGGTACCTGTCCGGCGATTCCGGCGCGGCGAATTCGACCAGGACGGCGCGGCCCGGAAGGCCAATCGCCGCATGCTGCTCCGGCTCGCCGAAGGAAAGCTGGACGCCGGCCTGGCTGTAGCCGACGATGCTGCAGGGGAGCGGCTCGACATGGCTGCTTTTTAAGGTTGCGGGCAATGCGGGCATGCTCCTGAACCTGCGTTTTTCCGAATAACTTGACATGGTTTCAGTGGTGGGTTGTCGGCGGCCGTTGCGGCGGCCTCGAATCAACCGGCCTTCCTATCATAGATTACGAAATCGCATTCCAACCCGCCGGCGGCCGCGCAGTGCCTGCGCCCGGTTTCCCGCCACTGGCCGTGGTCGAATTCGGGAAACCAGGCGTCGCCGGCGAATTCGGCGTGGATTTCGGTGAGATAGAGCCGGTCGGCATGGGTCAGCGCCTGGCGGTACAGCTCTGCGCCGCCGATAAAGAAAATTTCGTCGTCATCCCCGCAGGCGGCGATGGCTTCCTCGATGGAATGGGCCACGATGCAGCCCGGCGCGTGCAAATCCTTCGAGCGGGTGATGACGACAGAGGTGCGCCCAGGCAGCTTTCCCGGCAGCGATTCCCAAGTCTTGCGTCCCATCAGGATATGGTGCCCCAAGGTCAGCGCCTTGAAATGCTTGAGGTCTTCCGGCAGCCGCCAGGGCAGGGTGTTGTCGATGCCGATGACGCGGTTGTTCGCCATGGCGGAGATGATGGAAAGACGCATGGAACGGGCTTTCTTGTGTTAACTCGAAACTCGGTAAAGCGAGACTTCGTCCCCTCTCCCGCATACGATTCCGCATGGGCTTCAGCCCATAGCGGATCGGAGTCCTTCAGGGCATACGATTCCGCATGGGCTTCAGCCCATAGCGGATCGGAGTCCTTCAGGGTGGGCGGGGGACCTGTGGGTCAGGCTTTAGCCTGAAACTCGCTTGTGGGTACGGCTTCAGCCGTACAAGTCAGGCTGAAGCCTGACCCACAGATCGCTGTTTCATTATTCGGGGCGGCGATTCGCCATGACCGTTAGCCTGACATGTACCTACCCCACAACACTTGGCATCCCTCCGTTTTAAGGGGCCGAGGGACGTGGCCATTATAACGCCGGAGCGGCAGAACCGCGTTAAGCATCCGGCGGCTACGGCGCCGGATGCGCGACCGTCAGCGGCTTTCCGACCGCGCCGGCGTAAAACACCACGATCCTCACCGGCCGGTCGCCGACGTTGCGGCCATTGTGCAGCGTATCGACCACTTCGGCCAGGGCGTCGCCGGCGTGCAGGCGCTTCACCTCGCCGTTTTTTAGGGTGATTTCCAGCACGCCTTCGAGCATGAACGCGAACGAGGGCACGGGATGCTCGTGCCACCCGGTTTCGCCGCCGGGCGCGATTTCCACCAGCAGCCCGGTGACCTCGGCTTGGCCTACCGGGTAGACAATCGGCTTTCCGTTCCAGCTGGCGGTCGTTTTCAGCAGCGGCGTGACGGTGACGGCGGGAGTGTTGTCCAGCGCCAGTGCGGCCAGCGGGAGGTACAAGGCCAACGCGATTGCTGTGATGCGGGTAATGGTCATTCTTTTGCCTCGTGGCATCAGGATAGATAATTAGTGGTGATGCGCCAAAACCGCAATGGACAAAACCAGTGTGAATGTCATAGCAAAGCCGAACAAGCTTACGAGGCCCGAATTTTTGCAGGTCTCAAGTGTGGAGTTATAACGGCCCAGCGTGAGCAGGCGCAGATAAAATCGCCCCAGCTGGAAAAAGACTACCTCGCCCAGAAAACTAAAAATGAACTCGATAACGGCGTCCATTCATCACACCGCCACCGGTGCCTTGATCGCCGGATGCGGGTCGTAGCCTTCCAGGGTGAAATCCTCGTATTTGAAATCGAAAATATTCTTCACGTCCGGGTTGATCGCCATCTTCGGCAGCGCCCGCGGCTCGCGCGAAAGCTGCAAGGCGGTCTGCTCCATGTGGTTCAGGTAAAGATGCGCGTCGCCCAGAGTGTGGACGAAATCGCCCAGGCCCAGGCCGCACACCTGCGCCACCATCATGGTGAGCAGGGCGTAGGAGGCGATGTTGAACGGCACGCCGAGGAAGATGTCGGCGCTGCGCTGGTAGAGCTGGCAGGAGAGCTTGCCGTCGGCGACGTAGAACTGGAAAAAGGCGTGGCAGGGCGGCAGTTTCATCTTGTCCACGTCGGCCACGTTCCAGGCGGAGACGATCAGGCGGCGGGAGTCCGGGGTGGTTTTGATCTGCTCGATCACCTGGCCGATCTGGTCGATGTGGCGGCCGTCCGGGGTGGGCCAGGAACGCCACTGGTAGCCGTAGACCGGGCCGAGCTCGCCGCTTTGGTCGGCCCATTCGTCCCAGATGCTGACGCCGTTTTCCTTGAGATAGCGGATGTTGGTCTCGCCCTTCAGGAACCAGAGCAGTTCGTGGACGATCGACTTGAGATGGCATTTCTTGGTGGTGACGAGCGGGAATCCCGCGGCCAGGTCGAAGCGCATCTGGTGGCCGAACACGCTGACCGTGCCGGTGCCGGTGCGGTCGCTTTTCTGGTTGCCGTGGTCGAGGACGTGCTGCATCAGGTTTAGGTATTGGCGCATGCTTGGTTCCGGGTTGTTTCAAGATTTTGTGAAAAAAACGAAACCCCACCGCAAAGGCGCGAAGGCGCAAAGGGCTCGCAAAGAAAGCCAATGAAAATCAAAATGTTTTTCTTCGCGTAATCTTTGCGTCTTTGCGCCTTTGCGGTGGAATTTGAATTTTTCAAAATCTTTTAGGGTTGGTTTCTGGGCAGCTTTTGCCAGCGGCTTTCGACCAGGCCTTCCAGCGGCTGGAAGTTGGTCTTGTAGGCCATCTTGCGGCTTTGGGCGATCCAGTAGCCGAGATAGAGGTAAGGCAGCCCGAGCTGGCGGCACAGTTCGGCCTGCCACAGGATGTTGTAGGTGCCGAAGCTGGCGCCGGGCAGGTCGGGTTCGTAAAAAGTGTAGACCGAGGATAGCCCATCGCGCACCCGGTCGATCAGGCTGACCATGCGCAGGACGCCGCCTTCGCGGAATTCGATCAGGTGGCTATCGATATTGCTGTGCAGCAGAAAGCGCTCGTACTGCTCCCGGTCGTCCTGGTCCATGCCGCCGCCGGCGTGGCGCGATGACTGGTAGCGCTGGTAGAGGGCGTGATGTTCGGGGTCGTAGCGGAGCGGGCGCGCGGCCGCGGCCAGGTCGTTATGGGCCTTCTGGGTGCGGCGCTGGGCGCGGTTGAGCCGGAACTCGTCCACCAGCAGCCGCACCGGCACGCAGGCGCGGCACTGGCTGCATTGCGGCCGGTAGTTGTAGATGCCGCTGCGGCGAAAGCCCAGGCCGATCAGCTCGCTGTAAACCGCCGTATCCACCAGCTCGTTCGGCGTGGCCACCAGCGAGCGCGCGGTCCGGCCCGGCAGGTAGCTGCACGGGTAGGACGAGGTCAGGTAGAACTGAAGCTCGCGCTGGGAGAAGTCATTCAACAAGGTCATGGTCGAACTGCCAGGGGCCGGTTATTCCGGGAAAGTTTACCAGTTCCGCCAGCCTTGCGCTGAATTCGGTGCGCGGGATTTCGCGTGCGCCGAGCGAGGCGAGATGGGGCGTCTTCATCTGGCAGTCGATCATGCCGAAGCCCCAGCGCTCCAGCTGCCTGACCAGGTGTACGAAGGCGACCTTGGAGGCGTCGCTTTCCCGGCTGAACATCGATTCGCCGTAGAACATCCGGCCGAGGGCGATGCCGTACAGGCCGCCGACCAGCTTCCCCTCCATCCAGGTTTCCACCGAATGGGCGTACCCCTGCCGGTGCAGTTCGCCGTAGGCCGCGATCATCTGCGGCGAAATCCATGTGCCCTTGCGCCCGTCGCGCGGCGCGGCGCAGCCCTGCATGACTTCGCGGAAGGCGGAATCGACGCGGATTTCATAGGCGTGGCGGCGCAGCGTTTTGCGCAGCGAGCGGGACACTTTCAGCTCGGCGGGAAACAGCCCCATGCGCGGGTCCGGGCTCCACCACAGGATCGGTTCGCCGGGGTTGAACCAGGGGAAAATGCCGCTGCGATAGGCGGCGATCAGGCGCTGCGGCGACAGGTCGGCTCCCGCCGCGAGAAGGCCGTTGGGCTCGCGCAGGGCCGACGCCAGCGGCGGGAAGGGGTCTTGGGGATTGAGCCAGGGAATCACGCAGTTAATACGAACACGCGAAGCGTTCCTCGTCCCCCTCGCCCGCATACGATTCCGCATGGGCTTTAGCCCATAGCGGATCGGAGTCCTTTAGGGCAGGCGGGATAACCAGCGACTTGGACAGCGTTTTTTGCTGTCCTAGTCGAATGGCTAGTAGTTCCATCAGAGGGCTAGGGGTGAGGGAAACGGTCATGGCGAGAGCGAGTTCCATTATCGAGGTAGCGGTTCGCCATGAGCGTTAGAGACTGTCGCGCACCCGCTCCAGGCGGCCCTTTACTTCGCCTGCCAGCTCCTCGATGCCCGGTTTGTCCACCAGCTTCAGCACCGCCGCCGGGTCCATGAACGCGACCGTGACCTTGCCGTCGGCTTCCTCGCGCACCACCACGTTGCACGGCAGCAGCAGGCCGATGTCGGGATCGGCCTCGATGGCGCGGTGCGCCAGCGGCGGGTTGCAGGCGCCGAGGATGCGGTAGGGGCGGCCGTCGATATTGAGCTTGGCCTTCATGGTGGCTTTCACGTCGATGTCGGTGAGGACGCCGAAGCCCTCCTGTTTCAGGGCGCCGATGGTTTTTTCCACGGCGGCGTCGAAGGGGATGCAGAGCTGGGTGCTGAATCCGTACATGGCTTGCTCCTTGGCAGTCGTTAAACAGAAAGCGGTTTGCGGGAAATGTTGCAATGTTTCAATGATCTGTGGGTGCGAATTTATTCGCACGGAAATCATTGGCCATGCGAATGAATCCGTACCTAAAGCCCAGCCGCCGTTTCCCGGATTATAGCGGATCGGCCGCACACGTCGGCTTTCTCCATCGGCCGCGCGTTCAAATATCGGCCTTTTCCAGGCGCAGCGCATTGGTCACCACCGACACCGAACTGAAGCTCATCGCCAGCGCCGCGATCAGCGGCGACAGCAGCAGGCCGAAGAACGGGTAGAGTACCCCGGCCGCGATCGGCACTCCGAGCGCGTTGTAGAGGAAGGCGAACATCAGGTTCTGGCGCATGTTGCGCACGGTGGCGAGCGAGAGCTTGCGGGCGGCGGCGACGCCGCGCAGGTCGCCCTTGACCAGTGTGACCTGGGCGCTGGTCATGGCGACATCGGTGCCGGTGCCCATGGCGATGCCGACGTTGGCGCGGGCCAGCGCCGGGGCGTCGTTGATGCCGTCGCCGACCATGGCGACGATGCGGCCTTGAGCCTGGAGCCGGGCGACCAGGTCGTCCTTGTCACGCGGCTTGACCTCGCCGTGGACTTCGTCGATGCCGAGCTTGCGGCCGACGGCGCGGGCGGTGGTGAGGCCATCGCCGGTGGCCATGACGATGGCCAGGCCGCTCGCGCGCAGGGTGTCCAGCGCTTCCCGCGTGGAGGCCTTGATCGGGTCGGAGACGGCGAGGAGGCCGGCAACCTCGCCGGCGACCGCGAGGAACATCACGCTCGCGCCCTCCAGGCGCAGGGTTTCGGCCTGCTGTTCGAGCGGGCGCCAGGCAACGCCATCTTCCTCCATCAACGCGGTGTTGCCGACCGCCACCGCCTGCCCGTCCACGGTGCCGCGCACGCCGATGCCGGAGGCGGATTCGAACGTGGCCGGCTCGCCGAGCTTGAGTCCGCGCCGGCGTGCCTCGGCGACGATGGCCTGGGCGAGCGGATGCTCGCTGCCCTGGTCGATGCTCGCCGCCATGCGCAAGACTTCCTCCTCGCTCCAATCCGGCGCCGCCGCCAAGCCGTGAAAGGCGGGCTTGCCCTCGGTGAGCGTGCCGGTCTTGTCGACGATCAGGGTATCGACCCGGCGCAGCATTTCGATTGCCGCCGCATCGCGGAACAGCACGCCGTGGCCGGCGCCCTTGCCGCTCGCGACCATCACCGACATCGGCGTGGCCAGCCCGAGGGCGCAAGGACAGGCGATGATGAGCACCGCGACGGCATTGATCACCCCGTAGGCCCAGCTCGGCTGCGGGCCGAACAAGCCCCATGCGATCAAGGTGGTGAATGCGATCGCCACCACCCCGACCACGAAATACCCGGCGACGATGTCGGCCATGCGCTGCATCGGCGCGCGCGAGCGCTGGGCTTGCGCGACCATCTGCACGATCTGCGCGAGCACCGTTTGCGAGCCGATTTTCTCGGCCAGCATGACCAGGGCGCCGCTGGTGTTGAGGGTCGCGCCGATCAGCCTGTCGCCGGGCGACTTGCTCGCCGGCATGGGCTCGCCCGTGAGCATGGATTCGTCCACCGCACTCGACCCTTCCAGCACCGCGCCATCGACCGGCACTTTCTCGCCGGGGCGGACGCGCAGCCGGTCGCCGGGATGGACCAGGGCGAGGGGAATATCCTCTTCGCCGCCGTCCGCGCGGATGCGGCGCGCGGTCTTCGGCGCCAGCCCCAGCAATGCCTTGATGGCGGCCCCCGTTTCGGCGCGGGCCTTGAGTTCCAGCAGCTGCCCGAACAGCGTGAGCGAAATGATCACCGCTGCCGCCTCGAAATAGACACCGACTTCGCCCGCGACGCGGAACGAGGGCGGGAACAGCTCGGGCCAGACCGTGGCGATCACGCTATAAGCGTAGGCGGCGCCGGTGCCCAAGCCGATCAACGTCCACATGTTCGGGCTGCGCCTGGCCACCGACTGCACGCCACGCACGAAAAACGGCCAGCCCGACCACAGCACCACCGGGGTGGCGAGCGCCAGCTCAAGCCATCTGCGCCAGCCGCCGAGCAGCGCGTCGAACCCGCCGCCGGACATGGCGATTACGGTGACGGTTGCCGTCAGCGGCAGCGTCCACCAGAAGCGGCGGCGAAAGTCGCGGAGTTCCGGATTGGCGCCGGACTGCGTTTCGGGGAGTACGGGCTCCAGCACCATGCCGCATTTCGGGCAGGTGCCGGGGCCGATCTGGCGCACTTCCGGGTGCATCGGGCAAGTGTATTCAGCGCCGACTTCGGGCATGGCATGCGGGTGGCCGCTGTCGGAACCGTGAGAACGAGCGTGCATGGCGGTTTTCCTTTGGCATGAAACATCAGGGCGTCATTGCTGCCGCCCGAACAGCGTCCATTCCTTCACCAGCGCGTAGATTGCCGGGATCACCGCCAGGGTCAGCACCGTCGAGGAAATCATGCCGCCCACCATCGGCGCGGCGATGCGGCTCATTACTTCAGAGCCGGTGCCGCTCGACCACAGGATCGGCAGCAGGCCGGCCATGATCGCCACCACCGTCATCATCTTCGGCCGCACCCGTTCCACCGCGCCTTCCATCACCGCGCCGTAGAGATCGGAAGGCTCCAGTTTTTTGCCTTCTGCGGCGCGCATCGCCTTGATTTCGTTGAGGGCGGCGTCGAGGTAGATCAGCATCACCACGCCGGTTTCCGCCGCCACGCCGGCCAGGGCGATGAAGCCCACCGCGACCGCCACCGATAAATTATAGCCCAGCAGCCACATCAGCCAGATGCCGCCGACCAGTGCGAAGGGCACCGACAGCATGACGATCAGCGTTTCGGTGAGGCGTTTGAAATTGAGGTAGAGCAGCAGGAAGATGGTCAGCAGCGTCACCGGGATGACGATTTTCATTTTCTCGATCGCCCGTTCCATGTATTCGAACTGGCCGCTCCAGGTGGCGTAGTAGCCGGGCGGGAAGCGGACCTGCGCGTTGACCGCCTTGCGGGCGTCGGCGACATAGCCGCCGATGTCGCGGTCGCGGATGTCGACGAAGATGTAGGCCGAGAGCAGGGCGTTTTCGGTGCGGATGCCCGGCGTGCCCTTGGCGATTTTCACGCGCGCCACCTGGCCGAGGGGAACCATCGCCTGCTTGCCGCCCATTTCGCCATTGACCGGCACCAGCACCTCGCGGGCAATCTGCTCCGGGTCTCCGCGCAGTTCGCGGGGATAGCGCACGTTGACGCCGAAGCGCTCGCGCCCCTCGACCGTGGTGGTCACCATCTCTCCGCCCAGGGCGGTGCCGATCACGTCCTGCAGGTCGCCCACCGCCAGGCCGTAGCGCGCCAGCTGCGCGCGATCCGGCTCGATGTTGAGATAATAGCCGCCGGTAATACGCTCGGCGAAGGCCGAAGTGGTGCCGGGGACCTGTTTCACCACCGCCTCGATTTCCTTGGCGAGTTTTTCCATCTCGCCGAGGTCCTTGCCGAACACCTTGATGCCGATCGGAGTGCGGATGCCGGTGGCGAGCATGTCGAGACGCGCCTTGATCGGCATGGTCCAGGCGTTGGACACGCCGGGGAATTGCAGCGCCTTGTCCATCTCGGCGATCAGCTTGTCCATGGTCATGCCTGGCCGCCAGGCGGATTCCGGCTTCAGGTTGATCACCGTCTCGAACATTTCCACCGGCGCCGGGTCGGTGGCGGTGTTGGCGCGGCCCGCCTTGCCCCAGACCGAGCTCACCTCGGGAAAACTCTTGATGATCTTGTCCTGGGTCTGCACCAGTTCCGCCGCCTTGGTAATCGACATGCCGGGCAGGCTCGCCGGCATGTAGAGCAGGCTGCCCTCGTTCAGGGTGGGCATGAATTCGCTGCCCAGTTTCGACGCCGGATAGACGGAAACCGCCAGCGCCACGAGCGCGGCGGCGATGGTGGTCTTTTTCCGGCGCATCACCCAGGCGATGATCGGCCGGTAGATCCAGATGAGGAAGCGGTTCACCGGATTTTTCGCCTCCGGCATGATCTTGCCGCGGACGAACAGCATCATCAATACCGGTACCAGCGTCACCGAGAGGAGCGCCGCGCCGGCCATGGAGAAGGTCTTGGTGAAGGCGAGCGGCGAGAACATGCGGCCTTCCTGCGCCTCGAGGGTGAAGACCGGCAGGAAGGAAACGGTGATGATGAGCAGCGAGAAGAACAGCGCCGGCCCGACTTCGCGGCAGGCCGCGACGATGGCGGCGGCCCTCTCCCCTAGGGGTTGGGGAGAGGGTGCTTCCAGCCGCTCCAGGTGCTTGTGGGCATTCTCGATCATGACGATGGCCGCATCGACCATGGCGCCGATGGCGATGGCGATGCCGCCCAGGCTCATCAGGTTGGAATTCATGCCCAGCGCCCGCATGGCGATGAAGGCGATCAGCACCCCCACCGGCAGCATCAGGATGGCGACCAGCGCGCTGCGCACGTGCAGCAGGAACACGATGCAGACGGCGGCGACGATGAGGCTTTCCTCGAACAGCGTACGCTTGAGCGTTTCGATGGCGCGGTAGATCAGGTCGGAGCGGTCATAGACCGCGTCGATGGTCACGCCTTCCGGCAGGCCGGTGCTGATTTCGGCGATCTTGGCCTTGAGGTTGTGGATCACTTCCAGCGCGTTCTGGCCGTAGCGCGCCATGGCGATGCCGGAGACGACTTCGCCCTCGCCGTTGAGCTCGGTCATGCCGCGCCGCTCGTCGGGGCCGAGCTCGACGCGGGCAATGTCGCGGATTAGCACCGGCGTGCCCTGTTCGCTCTTTACCACCAGATTTTCGATGTCGCCCTTGCCGCGCAGGTAGCCCTTGCCGCGCACCATGTACTCGGTCTCGGCCATCTCGACCACGCGGCCGCCGACGTCCCGGTTGGAGTCGCGCACCACCTGCGCCACCTTGCCGAGCGGGATGCCGTAGGCGCGCAGCTTCACCGGATCGACGGTGATCTGGTAGGTCTGGACGAAGCCGCCGATGGAGGAGACTTCGGCCACGCCGTGAGCCTTGGCCAGCTGGTAGCGCAGGTACCAGTCCTGCAGCGTGCGCAGCTCGGCCAGGGTCTTGTCCTTGGCCTGCACCACGTATTGGTAGACCCAGCCGACGCCGGTGGCGTCCGGACCGAGCGAAGGCGTGACTCCCCTGGGCATGCGGCCGGAGGCGAAGTTGAGATACTCCAGCACGCGCGAGCGAGCCCAGTAGATGTCGGTGCCGTCCTCGAAAATAACGTAGACGAAAGACGCGCCGAAGAAGGAAAAGCCGCGCACCACCCTGGATTTCGGCACCGACAGCATGGCCGTGGCGAGCGGGTAGGTGACCTGGTCTTCCACCACCTGCGGCGCCTGGCCGGGGTATTCGGTGTAGACGATGACCTGCACGTCCGAGAGGTCGGGCAGCGCGTCGATCGGCGTTTTTACCACGGCATAGATGCCGCCGATGGTGACGAACAGGGTGGCGAGCAGGACGAGGAAGATATTCCTGGCCGACCAGTCGATGATCCTGGCTAGCATGATTTCTCCTCAGCGGCCGGTGGGGACGCCGTCGGCGGCTACCGCCGTGACGCCGGTCACGACCCATTCGCCGGGCTGGCGCTCGACGAACTCGAAGGCGACGGAAGCCCCCGGCTTCAGCGCGTTCATCAGCGCCGCGTTGGCGACCTTGAAAGTCATGGTCATCGCCGGCCAGCCGAGGCTTTCCACCGCGCCGTGGCTGATGTTCGCCGTGCCCGCCGTGGCGTCCACGCTGGCGACCGTGCCCTGTGCCTGGTGCCCGACCACGGCCGGCTTGGCGGGCGGCTGGGGCGTGCCGCCGAAACCGGCAATCGCCGCCTTCAGGTTGCTTTCGGCGTCGATCAGGAAGTTGGCCGCGACCACTACCGGCTCGCCGTCCTTTACCCCGTCCAGCACTTCGACGTAATCGTCGCTGCGCGCGCCGAGTTTGACTTCCCGCGGCTCGAACCGGCCTTCTCCCGCCTGGATCAGGACGATGCGCCGGATGCCGCTGTCGATGACGGCCGAGACCGGCACCGTCACGGCATTGCCCCTCGCCGCCACCGGCAACTCGACCTGGGCGAACATGCCGGGTTTGAGCAGCTGGCCGGGGTTGGCAAGTTCGGCGCGGACCTGGACGGTGCGGGTCTCGGCCCGGAGAGTCGGATAGACATAGCTGATCACGCCGTCGAACAGCTTGCCGGGATAGGCGTCGATCCTTATCCTGGCCTTCGCCCCCTGCCTGACCAGGCCGATGTCCTGTTCGAAGACATCGGCGACGACCCAGACCGAGGACAAGTCGGCCACCTGATACAAGGCATCGCCCGGCATGAAGCGCATGCCTTGGACCGCTTTCTTTTCGGTCACGATGCCGCCGACCGGCGAGCGGTACGTCAAGGTGCGTTTTTCAGCGCCGGTTTTCGCCAAGGCCTTGATCTGCTCGTCGGACACATCCCAGTTTTTTAGCCGCGTCAGGCTCGCTTCGGCCAGCTGCCTCATGCTCGCCTGCGCCTCGCCGCCGGCCGCCCCGAGCGCCTGCACGCCCTGCGCGGCAATGGCGTATTCCCGCTGGACCGACACCAGTTCCGGGCTATAGACTTCGAACAGCGGCTGGCCCTTGGCGACTGCCTGGCCGGTGACGTTGACATGCAGCCGTTCGACGTAGCCTTCGAATTTGGGGGCGATGGCGTAGATGCGCCGCTCGTCGGGTTCGATCCGGCCGGTCGCCCGGACCACCTTGTCCAGGCTGCGCAGTTGCGCCGCTTCGGTACGGACGCCAAGCCGCTGCACCTTCTCCGTGCCGATCCTGATTTGGTTGGGCGAGTCCGGCTCGGCGGCGTCCTCCCCCTCACGGACGGCAATGTAATCCATTCCCATCGGGTCTTTCTTCGGCGTGGGCGAGGTGTCGGGCAACCCCATCGGGTTGCGGTAGTAGAGGATCTTGCGCTCCTGCTTTACCGGCGCGGCGCCGGCGTCAGCGGAAACCTGTGCGCCCGTTCCCCTTGCGCCCAGCCAATAGCCCGTGCCCAGCGCCGCGGCGACGAGGGCGGCAACGGCGATGCCGATTCCCTTGTTCATAAGTCTTCTCCCAATAGCCGTTCGATTTCGGCCAGGCCGATCTGCGCATCGGTCTGCGCCTTGAGGATGTCCAGGCGGGCCTTGCGGATCTGGCGCTGGGCGTCGAGCAGGGTGGCGAAATCCACCTTGCCGTTTTCATAGCCCGCCTGCGCCGCCCGGAAGGTCAGCTCGGCCTGCGGCAGGAGGCTGGTCTCGGCCAGCGTTTCCACCCGGCGCACCGTTTCCAGCGCGGACAGGTTCTCGGAAAGGTCGGCCAGGAGCTGGTTTTGCGCGGCGTCGCGGCGCGATTCCGCCGCCGCCAGCAGCGCTTGCGCTTCGCGTTCCTGGGCGCGGCGGCTCTCCTGTTGCAGCGGGATGTTGAGCTCGACCATGATTTCCCATTCGTTGATCCGGCTGCCGCTCTGGATCGGCGACAGCCCCAGGTTGAAGTCGGGGTAGCGGTTGCGGTAGACCAGCTCGCGGTTCTTTTCGGCGGCGGTCACGCGGGCGGCCTCGGCGAAAAGCTGCGGGTTTTTTGCGCGCAGGCGTTCCTCCAGCGCGGCGTGGTCGAGACTGGCCGGCGCCGGAATCGGGCGCAGGCGCTCGGGTTCGGCGAGCGGCGCCATCGCCGGGCGCCGGAGCAGGGTATTGAGCTTGATCAAGGCATGGTGGCGCTCGTTTTCCATCGCCACCAGCTCGCTGCGCAGGCCGGTTTCCTCGACTTGGGCGCGGATGGCGTCCTGCTGCGGCGCCAGCCCGCCGCCGTAGCGGGCCTGGGCGATCCTGCCGAGACTGCCGGTCAGGTCGAGGAGTTCCCGCGTCAGCGCGAGCGAGCGGGAGAACGAATAATACTGCGCATAGGCGGCCTTGATGCGCGCCGCCAGATCGGCCCAGGTGGCCGCCGAGCGGCCTTGCGCCTGGGCGGCGTCGGCTTCGGCCACTTCCCGCTTCAAATCGCGTTTGCCCCAGAACGGCACCGGCTGGATCAGCGTGTACTTGGTGCTGCCGACCCGGTTTGGCAGCAGGTTGGGGCCGGCATCCGTGCCCCGGTTGGTGATGTCGCGCAGCTCGGTGCGCAGCGTCGGGTCCGCCAATGCGCCGGCGGGGTAAACCCGTTCCGCTGCGGCATCCGCTTCATGGCGCAGGGTGGCCAGGTCTGGATTCCGGCTGCGCGCCAGTTCGAGCAGGCTTTCCAGGTTCGCGCCGGGCAGTGGATCGGCGAGCGCCGGCATGGCGCAAAACGCCAGCGCCAGCGCGAATAGCCGCTTATGGGATTTCATGGACGTGTCCTCGCGAGGCGAGGGAGGCCTGTCGGCGTCCCCCGCCGGTTTATCCTTGAAAGTTGAAAGCGCGTGCGGGTACGAATGAGTTCGCACCTGCAGCCACGCCGTCCGGATTTATTTGGCCGGTTCGATATGCGAGATCACGTAGCCGCCGGCAGCTTCTTTCGCCAGCCCGAAGGTGACGGGCTGGCCGGGCTTGACGCCGGACAACAGCTTTTTGTCGGCGGCCTTGAAGTCCATGGTCATGCCCGGCCATTTGAGGGCGGGGATGGCCTCGTGGGAAATGTTCACGGTGGCGGTGGCCGGGTCGATCCGGTTGACGGTGCCTTTGCCGCTCGCCGCGTCGGCCGCGTAAAGGTGGGTGGACGCGAGCATGGCGAATGCGGCGATGAGAGTGGTCGCTTGTTTCATGATGTATTCCTTAAAGTCGTGCGAGACAGGCCATGGGGTTGAACCCATGGCGCGTGCGGGCCGGCGAGCCGGCGGGAAAACTCAGGAGAACGAAGCGTAGGGAGGTCGCTGCGGCTGTTCGGGAAAGATCAGCGGGAAGTGCGTGTCGAAATCGAACTTGAACGAGAATCCGGCATCGTCGGTCAAACCGGCGACAGTGGGCAGCAGCGCGGGCGCGCCGGCCAAGCTGCAATAGCCGCAATCGTCGCCCGATGTCTGGTGCTGCGGGGAGGAACTGTTCTGATCATGGCAGCAAACGTGGCTGCCGGCCATGGCATGCTGGCCGTGCATGGCGGCATGCGGCGGGGTGTGATCGTGCCGGCAATATGACATGCCGGTCGCGGCGAACCCTTGCAGCGGGAGCCACAATAGCAGGAAAGCCAGAATCAGTTTGCGCAACCGTTGTTTCATGCTTGTTTGCTGGTTTTGGAAGCTGCTCAATTAGATAACAATGTCGCCGAAAGTTCAAGGGGGGTGTTTGGGCGTGCTAGAATTCTTTCACTTCCCGGAGTCGATAAGTGCTCGAAAAATATCTGAAGTTCATCAAGGGCGGCAAGGCGCACGAGGCGCCAGCCGAGACCGGCGAGCAGCCCGCGCCGGCAGCCGGCCCATCCCAATCCAGCCCGTTGCCCCTGCTCGATCCCCTTGTCAGCGCGGAGCGCGAAGTGGTTGATACCGCCGCCATCGCCGCGGGCAACGTGGTGGCCAGCGTGCTGGACGTCCAGACCAGCGGCGAGAGCTCCAGCCTGGAAACCTTGCGCAGGAAAATCATCGGCCGCCAGCCGGTGCTCGACCGTTCCCAGCGCATCGTCGGCTACGAACTGCTGCTGCGCAGCAAGGCCCAGCCCACCAACCGGCAACCCGATGCGGCGCTGCGGCACATGCAGGACGAGGCCCTGATCCGCTGCCTGGCCGAGCTCGACGAGCGCCTGTTCGAGGACAAGATCGCCTTCGCCGCGGTTTCTGCCGACATGCTGGTCGATCCGTTGCTGCTCAAACTGCCGAACAAGGGGATGACCCTGGCCGTCGGCCCGGGCGATACCAAGGCGGATGAATTCCTGCTGCGCTGCCGGGCGCTGCGCAGCCTGGGCTACCGGATCGCGCTGGACGATTGCCATCCGGAGCTGATACCGGCGCCGCTGCTGTCCCTGGCCGCGTTCGTCCGGGTGGATATCCTCAAGTTCGACGCCATCGAACTCGAACAGATCGCAGCCCGCTTCCTGAACAATCCGGGGCCGCTGCTGGTGGCGATGAACGTGGCCACCGAGGAGGATTTCGACGCCTGCCGCAAGATCGGTTTCCAATGCTTCGAGGGCAATTATTTCACCGGCCTGCGCCCGTCCCAGCCGCCGCGCATCGACAACGACCGCATCCGGGTGATGGAACTGCTCGACATGGTCAGGAACCAGACGGAAATCTCCAAGCTCGAAGAGGTGTTCAAGCGCGACGCGGTGCTGTCCTACAAGCTGCTGCGCTACATCAACGCGCCGGCCAACGGTTTCCCGCACAAAATCCGCTCCATCGCCCACGCGCTGGTGATTTTCGGCTACGACCACCTTTACCGCTGGCTGACGCTGCTGCTGTTCACCAGCGGCACCCCGGACGCGCGCAGCCGCGCGCTGATGCAGAATGCCCTGGTGCGCGCGCGCATGACCGAACTGCTGGGCTACGACCGGCTGCCGCTGGCCGAGCGCGAGGGACTGTTCATCGTCGGAATTTTTTCCCTGCTCGACGCGCTGCTCAACGTGCCGATGGACCAGGCGCTGGAGCGGCTCAAGCTGTCCGACCAGGTGGTCGCCGCGCTGGCCCGCCGCGAAGGCGTGTACGCGCCTTTTCTCGGCCTCGCCGTGGCCTGCGAGGAAGCCGACGAGGATGCCATCGACCGGTTTGCCGATGCCTGCGGCCTGGACGCCAACGCGGTCAATATCGCCCAGGTCAAGGCGCTGATCTGGGCCGAGGAAATCGATTCCTGAAAACGGCCGGATAGGTCGGGCTCCGCGCCCAAAAAAACCGGTGCGCCTCCTCGACGACCCGCTCAAATCGTCGGGCACGGGCGCCAGATATACGGATTGCCCTGTTTTCCACATTCCGTGCCGACATCCGGCCAAATTTCAATTTTTCCCCTTCCTAACGGTCATGGCGAATTGCCACCCCGAATCATGAGGTGTCGTCCGTTGTGGGTACGGCTTCAGCCGTACAGTCAGGCTGAAGCCTGACCCACAGATCGCGCATCCTGTTTCGTGAGTTTCACGCTAACTTTTGCACCTCAACCCGCAACCACCGCGCTGGCGGGCCTGTCCGTCTTGACAAAAAATTGGGTGAATCTATAAAAAAATATCAATAACAACTACGGCATCAGCCGGGAGGAGAACGCCATGCACGTCACACGGAGGCAATTCTTCAGGGTTTGCGCTGGCGGGATGGGCACTTCCACCCTGGCCGCGCTGGGCTTTTCCCCGGCCGAGGCGCTGGCCGAGGTGCGCCAGTTCAAGCTCTTGCGCACCGCCGAGGCGCGCAACACCTGCCCGTACTGTTCGGTCAGCTGCGGCCTGATCCTGTATAGCCTGGGCGACAACGCCAAAAACGCCGAGCGCAGCATCGTCCACATCGAGGGCGACCCCGACCACCCTGTCAACCGCGGCACCTTGTGCCCGAAAGGCGCCGGCCTGCTCGATTTCGTGCATAGCCCGAACCGGCTGAAATATCCCGAATACCGCGCGCCCGGCTCCAACGAGTGGAAGCGCCTGTCCTGGGACGACGCGTTCAACCGCATCGCCCGGCTGATGAAGGACGACCGCGACAAGAATTTCATCGCCAGGAATGCCGAAGGCGCGACGGTCAACCGCTGGCTGTCCACCGGCTTCCTGGCGGCCTCTGCGTCGAGCAACGAGACCGGCTACATCACGCACAAGGTGGTGCGAAGTAGCGGGATGCTGGCATTCGACAACCAGGCGCGTGTCTGACACGGACCTACGGTGGCAAGTCTTGCCCCTACGTTCGGTCGCGGCGCGATGACCAATCACTGGGTCGATATCAAGAACGCGAATGTGGTGATGGTGATGGGCGGCAACGCCGCCGAGGCGCACCCTTGCGGCTTCAAGTGGGTGACCGAGGCGAAGGCGCACAACCACGCCAAGTTCATCGTGGTCGATCCGCGCTTCACCCGCTCGGCGGCGATGGCGGATTTCTACGCGCCGATCCGCACCGGTACCGACATCGCCTTTTTGGGCGGGGTGATCAATTACTTGCTCGGCCACGACAAGATCCAGCACGAATATGTCACGGCCTACACCGACGCCAGCTTCATCGTGCGCGCGGATTACCAGTTCGGCGACGGCCTATTTTCCGGCTACAACCCGGAAAAGCGCAACTACGACAAGTCCACCTGGATGTACGAGCTCGGCCCGGACGGTTACGCGACGGTCGATCCGACATTGCAGCATCCGCGCTGCGTGTTCAGCCTGATGAAGGCCCATTACGCGCGCTATACCCCCGAGGTGGTGAGCAATATCTGCGGCACGCCCACGGCGGATTTTCTCAAGGTGTGCGAAACCATCGCCACCACCGCGGTGCCCGACCGCACCCTGACCATCCTCTACGCTCTGGGCTGGACCCAGCATTCCACCGGCTCGCAGATGATCCGCACCGCGGCGATGCTGCAACTTCTGCTCGGCAACGTCGGCATGGCCGGCGGCGGGGTGAATGCCCTGCGCGGCCACTCCAACATCCAGGGCCTGACCGACCTGGGGCTGCTGTCCAACCTGCTGCCTGGCTACATGACCCTGCCCGGCGAGAAAGAGGCCGACTACCAGGCCTACATCGACAAGCGCGCCATCAAGCCGCTGCGGCCGGGCCAGCTGTCGTACTGGCAGAACTACCCGAAGTTCCACGTCAGCCTGATGAAAGCGTGGTGGGGCGACGCGGCGACCAAGGAAAACAACTGGTGCTACGACTGGCTGCCCAAGCTGGACAAGGTGTATGACGTGCTGCAGGTGTTCGACCTGATGCACCAGGGCAAGATGAACGGCTATTTCTGCCAGGGCTTCAATCCGCTCGCCGCTTTCCCCAACAAGGCCAAGATCGGCGGGGCGCTGGCCAAGCTCAAATACCTGGTGGTGATCGACCCGCTCGCGACCGACACTTCCTGCTTCTGGGAAAACCACGCCGAGTTCAACGAGGTGGATACAGCAAAAATCAAGACCGAGGTGTTCCGCCTGCCTTCCACCTGTTTCGCCGAGGAGGACGGCTCGCTCACCAATTCCGGGCGCTGGCTGCAATGGCACTGGAAGGGCGCCAATCCGCCGGGCGAGGCCAAGCCCGACGCCGAGATCATGGCCGGCTTGTTCCTCAGGCTGCGCGATCTGTACCGGAAGGAAGGCGGCGCTTTCCCCGACCCGATCCTCAACCTCACCTGGGCGCACAAAATTCCCCTGGCGCCCTCGCCGGAGGAGCTGGCGCGGGAATACAACGGCCGCGCGCTGGCCGATCTCGCCGACCCGAAAGACCCAACGAAAGTGGCGCTCAAGGCCGGCCAGCAGCTCGACGGCTTCGCCCAGCTCAAGGACGACGGCAGCACCGCCTGCGGCTGCTGGATATTCTCCGGCGCCTGGACCGAGAAGGGCAACGCCATGGCGCGGCGCGACAACGCCGATCCGTCCGGTCTCGGCAACACCCTGGGCTGGGCCTTCTCCTGGCCAGCCAACCGGCGGATTCTCTACAACCGCGCTTCGGCCGACCCCGCCGGCAAGCCGTGGGACCCCAACCGCAAGCTGATCGGCTGGGATGGCGTCAAATGGGCCGGCGCGGACGTGCCGGACTTCAAGGCGGACGTGCCGCCCGGCGACCCGATGAGCCCGTTCATCATGAATCCGGAAGGGGTGGCGCGGCTGTTCGCCGTGGACAAGATGGCGGAAGGGCCGTTCCCCGAGCACTACGAGCCGTTCGAGACGCCGATCGACACCAACCCGCTTCATCCCAAGGTGGTCAGCAACCCGGCCGCGCGAGTGTTCAGGAACGACCTGGAGGCGTTCGGCAAGGCCAAGGACTTCCCCTACGCCGGCACTACCTACCGCCTGACCGAGCATTTCCACTACTGGACCAAGCACGTGAAGCTTTCCGCCATTCTCCAGCCCGAACAGTTCGTCGAGATCGGCGAGGAGCTGGCGAAGGAAAAAGGCATCAAGGCCGGCGACCGGGTCACAGTGCGCTCCAACCGCGGCCATATCAAGGCGGTGGCGGTGGTGACCAAGCGCCTGAAGATGCTCACGTCCAACGGCAGGAAAATCCATCACGTCGGCATCCCGATCCACTGGGGCTTCAAGGGCATCGCCAAGAACGGCTACATCGCCAACACCCTGACCCCGTTCGTCGGCGACGCCAACGTGCAGACGCCGGAGTTCAAGTCGTTTTTGGTGGATATCGAAAAGGCTTAGCTCGTGGCTTGTAGCTTGTAGCAAAACACTGTGCGCGAAGCGCACACAAAAAAGCTACCAGCTACGCGCTACCAGCTAAAAAGGAGAAACCATGCCGCTGCAATCACTGGACATCACCCGCCGCTCCGCCACCACGACGCCGTCGCCGGGCGAGCGCCAGACCATGGAAGTGGCGAAGCTGATCGACGTCTCCAAGTGCATCGGCTGCAAGGCCTGCCAAGTGGCGTGCATGGAGTGGAACGACACGCGCGACGAGATCGGAACCAACACCGGCGTTTACGACAATCCGCGCGACCTGACCGAGGCTTCGTGGACGGTGATGCGCTACTCCGAGGTGGAACTGGAGCCGAACCGGCTGGAATGGCTGATCCGCAAGGACGGCTGCATGCACTGCGCCGATCCCGGCTGCCTCAAGGCCTGTCCGGCGCCGGGTGCGATCGTGCAGTACGGCAACGGCATCGTCGATTTCCACGAGGAAAACTGCATCGGCTGCGGCTATTGCATCTCCGGATGTCCGTTCGACATCCCGCGCATCTCGAAGAAGGACGGCAAGGTCTACAAGTGCACCCTGTGTTCCGACCGGGTGGCGGTGGGGCTGGAGCCCGCCTGCATCAAGACCTGCCCGACCGGCGCGCTGGTGTTCGGCAGCAAGGAGGACATGGTGCGGCACGCGAACGAGCGCATCGCCGACCTGAACCAGCGCGGCTACCGCAACGCCGGCCTGTACGACCCGCCCGGCGTGGGCGGCACCCATGTGATGTACGTGCTGCAGCACGCCGACAAGCCGGAAATCTACCACGGCCTGCCCAAGGACCCGCACATCAGCCCGCTGGTTTCCCTGTGGAAGGGCGTCGCCAAGCCGATTGCCAGCCTGGGGTTGGGCGTGATGGCGCTGGTCGGCTTTTTCCACTACGTGACGGTGGGGCCGAACGAGGTGGAGGAGAGCGGTGAGGAGTGAGCGGTGAGGAGCCACGTAGCCCGGATGGAGCGCAGCGGAATCCGGGGGTGCCGGAGCCACGACCGTCCCTGGATTCCGCTGCGCTCCATCCAGGCTACACATGCTGAAACCGCTGGATTCCCGCTTTCGCGGGAATGACGAAAATCCATAATCAGCCTTTTCTTTGCAGAGATTTGGAACGAGGAGAAGCAACCATGAGCGCCGACACGATCCAACGCTACTCCACCCAGGAGCGCCTCAACCACTGGGTGGTGGCGATCTGTTTCATCCTGCTGGCGGCTTCCGGGCTGGCGCTGTTCCATCCGGCGTTCTTTTTTCTGAACAACCTGCTCGGCGGTGGAACGTGGGCGCGGATTCTTCATCCCTTCATTGGGGTGGTGATGTTCGTGTCGTTTCTGGGCCTGATGGCGCGGCTTCGGGCGGACAACCGCATCACCGCCGCCGACCGGCAATGGATGCGGCAATACCGGGACGTGCTCGCCAACCGCGAAGACAGGCTGCCGGAAGTCGGGCGCTTCAACGGGGGGCAGAAATATCTGTTCTGGCTGATGGCGGCGTTGCTGCTGTTGCTGCTGGTGTCGGGCGTGCTGGTCTGGCAGCCGTGGTTCGCGCCCTATTTCCCGGTCTGGGCGGTGCGCCTGGCGGCGGTGGTGCACGCCGTCAGCGCCTTCCTGCTCATCGCCGGCCTTATCGTCCACATCTACGCGGCGCTGTGGGTCAAGGGCTCGGTGCGGGCGATGACGCGCGGCACGGTCAGCGCCCCCTGGGTACAAAAGCATCATCCGGCTTGGCTACGTCAAATTAAGGGAGGAAACAAATAAAAATGAATGCAATCCTGCAACCGGGAGAAATCGAGGCCCCCAAGGGCGACATTCCCTTTATCCGCCTGCCCGAGCGGCGCGACGTGTTTGCCCAGCGCGCCCGCCGCTTCGACGAACTGGCCGACGGTCATGCGCTGGCCGACTACCTGCGCTTCATGAGCAAGCTGGCGCGGGCGCAGCAGGTCGTGCTGGACGGCTTTCCGCTGGTGCCGCTGCCCACCGCCGAGCAACTCGCCTCCTCCGCCCGTTATGGCCTGCCGCCGCTCGATGTGCAGACGTGGGGGCGGGATTGGGCCTGGCGCGCCGGTTTGCAGGAAATTCTTGCGCTGATGGAAGACGAATTGCTCGTTCCCAGAACCGTTCAGGCGGTGGAAAACCTGGTCAGCGCCGGCGCGACCGAACTGGAATTCACCGCCGAGGCGGTCCTGGCAGGCGCCTATTCCGCCGTGCCGCCGGAGGCCTTGCCTTTCATCGCCGCCGCACTGCAGGTGTATTGGACGTACATGGCCGCATCGCTCGACGGGCAGGCTTTCGCCCGGCTGGAAAAGCCCAATCTCTGCCCGGTGTGCGGTTCGCCGCCGGTCGCCAGCCTGGTGCGCATCGGCGGCGCGGAGCAGGGATTGCGCTATCTCTCGTGCTCCCTGTGCTCGACCCAATGGCACATGGTGCGCATCAAGTGCAGCAACTGCAAATCCACCGGCGACATCGGCTATTACGCCCAGGACGGCTCGAACGGCGCGGTCAAGGCCGAGGGCTGCGGCAGCTGCAATACCTACCTGAAAATCATGTACATGGACAAGGACGCCCAAGTGGAGCCGGTGGCCGACGACCTGGCCACGCTGTCGCTGGACCTGCTGATGGACGACGCCGGCAAGGCGCGCAGCGGCCCCAATTTGTTTTTTCATCCGGGCAGCGTGTAGGTCGGGCACCCCGTGCCGTCAAATTCGACGCGGGCGGCCCATGCTGTAGGTGCGAATTCATTCGCACGATTGAGACCTCTGTGCGAATGAATTCGCACCTACAAACCACCGTGCTTCGGCTCCAAGGACAAACGCATGCCTACATCATCCCCTCTCCCCGCCGTGGACCGCGTGCTCAACCTCCCCGCCATGCAGCCGATGATCGACCGCTTCGGCCGGACGCAGGTGGTCGAGACCGTGCGCGGCCTGCTCGACGAATCCCGCGCGGCATGGCGCAATGGCTTGCCGGGCGGCGCATTGAGCGAGGACGAGGCGGCGGCGCGCTGCGCCGGGCGTCTGGCGGAGGCGGAGCGCTCCTCCTTGCGCCCGGTGTTCAACCTCACCGGCACGGTGCTGCACACCAACCTGGGCCGCGCTTTGCTTCCGGCGGAGGCGGTGCGGGCGGTGGCGGACGTGCTGGCCCGGCCGTGCAGCCTGGAGTTCGATCTTGAAGACGGCCGCCGCGGCGAGCGCGACGCCCATGTGGAAAAGCTGCTGTGCCGCCTCACCGGCGCCGAGGCCGCGACGGTGGTCAACAACAACGCGGCGGCGGTGTTCCTGGCGCTCAACACGCTGGCCGCGCGCAAGGAAGCGATCGTCTCGCGCGGCGAGCTGGTCGAGATCGGCGGCGCGTTCCGCGTGCCCGACATCATGGCCCGCGCCGGCTGCCGGCTCCGCGAAGTGGGCACCACCAACCGCACCCACCTCCAGGATTTCAGTCAGGCTGTCACGCCGAAAACCGCGCTGCTGCTCAAGGTGCACACCAGCAACTATGCCATCGTCGGCTTCACTTCCGCCGTGCCGGAAACCGAACTGGCGCGGCAGGCCCGCGACCACGGCCTGCCGTTCATGGTCGATCTCGGCAGCGGCACCCTGGTCGATCTTTCCCGCTGGGGACTGCCGCCGGAGCCGACCGCGCAGCAGGCGCTGGCCGCCGGCGCCGATCTGGTCACCTTCAGCGGCGACAAGCTGCTGGGCGGCCCGCAGGCCGGCATCATCGTCGGGCGGCAGGATCTGATCGCCAAAATCCGGAAAAATCCGCTGAAGCGCTGCCTGCGCCTGGACAAGATGACGCTCGCCGCGCTCGAAGCCATCCTGCGTCTCTATCGCGATCCCGACCGCTTGGCCGAGCGACTGCCCACGCTACGCTTGCTGACCCGAACCGCCGGGGAAATCGAAGCCGCCGCGGGCCGCGTATTGCCCGCGCTGCGCGACAGGCTGGCGGGAAGCTACCGCGTGTCGTCTTGCCCCTGCACGAGCCAGGTCGGCAGCGGTTCATTGCCGGTGGAACGGCTGGCGAGCCACGGCATCGCCATTCGTCCGGCCAATGTCGGACGAGGGAGCGGGGCGTCTCTGGACAAGCTCGCCGCCGCCTTCCGTGCGCTGCCGGTTCCCGTGATTGGCCGCATCGAGGACGGCGCGCTGGTGTTCGACTTGCGCTGCCTGGAGGATGAGACTGGGTTTGTGGCCCAACTTTCGTCCCTTTCCCTCGAAACAAAACCGGCGCGGCGACTTTCTCCCTCTCCCGCGGGCGGGAGAGGGCCGGGGTGAGGGAGTCTCCTATGTGTTCACGCTGCAAAGGGCGACACGCCTCACGCCGAACTCACCCATGATCATCGGCACCGCAGGCCATATCGACCACGGCAAGACCGCGCTGGTGAAGGCGCTTACCGGCGTGGACGCCGACCGCCTCAAGGAGGAGAAGGCGCGCGGCATCACGGTCGATCTGGGCTACGCCTATGCGCCGCTGCCCGGCGGCGGGGCGCTCGGCTTCATTGACGTGCCGGGGCATGAAAAGCTGGTGCACAACATGCTGGCCGGGGCGACCGGCATCGATTTCGCGCTGTTGGCGGTGGCGGCGGACGACGGCCCGATGCCGCAGACCCGCGAACACTTGCAGATTTTGGGCTTGCTTGGCCTGGCGCGCGGCGCCGTGGCCCTGACCAAAACCGACCGGGTGAGTGCCTGGCGGCTGGACGAAGCTCAAGCGGAAATACGCGCGCTGCTGCATGCAACCCCTTTCGCTTCCAGCCCGATTTTTCCACTTTCGTCCGTCAGCGGTGCCGGCCTCGGCGCGCTGCAAGCCCATCTGGCCGAGGCCGCCGCCGGGTTGCCGGCGCGCATCGCGGCGGGAAATTTCCGCCTCGCGGTGGACCGTTGTTTCACCCTCGCCGGCACCGGCACGGTGGTCACCGGCACCGTGTTTTCCGGCGAAGTCCGCGTCGGCGACCGTCTGCTGCTCTCGCCCTCAGGCATCCCGGTGCGGGTGCGCGGTATCCACGCGCAAAACCGCCCGGCCGAACGCGGTTTTGCCGGGCAGCGCTGCGCCCTCAATCTGGCCGGCGCGCAGCTGGAAAAAAGCGCCATCCGGCGCGGCGACTGGGTGGTGGCCCCGGCGGCGCATGCGCCGGCGCAGCGTCTGGATGTCCGTCTCAAGCTGCTGGATGCCGCGCCCGCGCCGCTCAGGCACTGGACGCCGCTGCATTTGCATCTCGGCGCGGCCGACGTCATGGCGCGGGTCGTGCTGCTGCAAGGCGAAACGCTGGAGCCGGGCGGCGAAGCCCTGGCGCAGCTGGTGCTGGACCGGCCCGTCGGCGCGTTGCGCGGCGACCGTTTCATCGTGCGCGACCAGGGTGCGAAGCGTACCGTCGGCGGCGGCATGGTGCTCGACGCTCAAGCGCCGGCCAGAAAAAGGCGCACGCCGCAGCGCTTCGCAATGCTCGCCGCGCTGGAGCAACTTGGCCCGGAAGCATCGCTGAGCGCGGCACTGGACGGCGCACCGGAAGGTGTCGATCTGGCCAGTTTTGCCCTCAACTGGAATCTGACGCGGGAAGAGGCGGAAGCCTTGTGGCGCGATGCGCCGATGGCGACCGCCGGGCGGACCTGCTTTGTCCCGGCGCGCTGGGATGCGTTGCGCCGGCGCGTGCGGGAAACGCTCGCCGCCGAACATCGGGCTTCGCCCGACACGCTCGGCCCCGATGCCGGCCGCCTGCGCCGCATGGCCGCGCCCGAACTGGCGCCAGCCACGTTTGGTGCGGTCATGGGGCGATTGCTGGAAGAAAAAGAGATCGCCCGAACCGGCTCCCGCCTTCATCTGCCGGGGCATCGGCTCACGCTTGCGCCGGCGGATCGCGCCTTGTGGCAAAGAGCGTCGCCGCTGCTTTCCGAGCAGCCGTTCCAGCCGCCGAGGGTGCGCGATTTGGCGCGTGCTCTGAACATCGACGAACAACGCATGAGGCTGCTAATGCAGCGTTTGGCTGCGATGGGGGAGGTGGTCGCCGTCGCGCACGACCACTATTTCATGCCGCAGGCGGTGCAGGCGCTCGAAGCCGAAGCGCGCCGCCTGGCGCGGGAAGAACAGGGCGCCATCGCCGCCGCCCCGTTCCGCGACCGCATCGGCACCGGCCGCAAGCTCGCCATTCAGATCCTGGAATTCCTCGACCGTAGCGGCGTCACCCGGCGTACCGGCGAAGTCCACCGGCTGCGTGAGAATAGTTCGGCTATATTTATACCGTAATCGCAAACGGAAGAGCTTCGTTCCCTGGTGGTGCGGCCGGACTTCAAATCCGGTAGGGGCCGTTAGCCGGTTCTTGGTGGGTTCGATTCCCACGCTCTTCCGCCATTAACGGTTTGATTAGTAATTTTATTGCTTCCATGCTCTGGTTGTGGTGTTTTCGTTTCTTCAAGCAGGCCACCCCTGTTCACTTTTTCCCTATCAGCTAACATCGCCAGAGCTTTCTGCCCCATGATTGCCCGAGTTGTTTAGCTCATTCGCCGCCTTGCGGCGCGGCCGGTTGCTCCTCTGTGATATATAAATTTGTTACTTATGACAAACATGAATGAAAAAGATATAGTGCCGAATTGATATTAAAAGGGATGTATCCTTGGCCGCTTCGATGAGCGGACCATTTAGATGGGAGCGCGCCCTGCGCTACATTAGTCAAAACTAGTTCAGCAAGCTTTTCATAGCGATGAATGATCACACCCAAATTTCTGACGGCCTAAACAATATCTTTGCCCATAGAGATTCATTTATTGTCATAGGCCTTACTGGTCGCACTGGAAGCGGCTGCACAACTGTCGCCAACATTTTGGCGAATACCTCTTTCTCTGATATGTCACTGAATGAATTACCGAATCCACCGAATAATGAAGACCGAAAAGAGCGGATAATTAGAAAATGGCTTGAACAAAATTGGCAGCCTTTTCAAAAAATTCAAGTCAGCCATGTAATTCAGTTACTTGCCATTTCCGATCCTTTGTTACGGTTTGAAGATTTTGTTTCTCAAAACTCAGAAGGCCTGGAGATTGAGGAAATCGTCGCCATAATAAATCCATATGCCAATGCAGCGAGATTGGCGATAAATACCCTTATCGCCATTAAGGATGCATCGCCAGAGGATGTGGATTCGACGTATCAATTCATTTTTGAAACCCTTCCTATTTTATCCAATGAAATAAAACTTTTTTTGAATAAAGAAGGGAAAAAATACTATACAGCTATATTCCAGAAGCTCGGCGATAATGTACGGAAGTCAGGCAATCCACTTTCAGAATCAATTGATCCTTCAAAACTTC
This sequence comes from Sulfuricella sp., assembly GCA_028714315.1. Taxonomy (GTDB): domain Bacteria; phylum Pseudomonadota; class Gammaproteobacteria; order Burkholderiales; family Sulfuricellaceae; genus Sulfuricella. Next base: position 33,699 of record JAQTMN010000015.1, read on the forward strand.
TGGTCCTACCCGAAGCAATTGCGAGAATAATTAAGTTATCTCGCTCCAGAAATAGGCGACATCTAAAAAAAACAAACTATTTTGTAATAGATGCGCTTAGGCACCCATTTGAAATTCGATATCTTCGCGAACGTATATCTCCATTTTATGCGTTAGCCGTAACAACGGATGATTTCGATAGGAAGGCCCGTTTACATCAGGATAGCTTTGTCCCGGATGAGATCACTCGACTAGACGAAAAAGAATATCCATCCGAAATAAAAGACCCCAGAAAAAAACCGAAAGGTTATGCCGGTTTTGTTTCTCAAGATATACAGGCGTGCCTTTCCATTTCGGATATTTACATAAGTAATCTTGGCCGGCCTGAAATTAAGAATTTCAGCAGTACCATACAACAAGTATGCCGATATGTTGCTTTGATGCAGCACCCGGGCCTTATAACTCCGACCAACATCGAACGGTGTATGCATACCGCTTTTTCGGCAAAAATAAATTCCGGATGCATTTCCCGGCAGGTTGGTGCGGTTGTAACCGATGCGAATTATTCAATCAAGGCTGTTGGTTGGAATGATGTGCCAAAGGGGCAGGTACCCTGTTTGCTCAGAAATATGGCTCACGTTGTTTCAAGGGGTTTGGATGTAACTGCCTACAGTAAATATGAAAAAAGCGAAGAGTTCTTGAAAGAAATTAAAAAGACAAAATTTGGTAATAAGCCACCAGAATACATTGTCGGGCGCAATATTACTTATTGTTTTAAAAGCATCTACAATGGTCTAAAAAATGATAAGAACCAAGTTCACACAAGAGCGCTTCACGCAGAAGAAAACGCTTTTTTACAGATAGTTAAGTATGGCGGTCAGGGAATCGAGGGAGGGTGTCTATTTACAACAGCAAGCCCTTGTGAGCTTTGTGCAAAAAAAGCATATCAACTCGGGATAAAGAAGATTTATTACATTGATCCTTATCCTGGAATATCTAACGATCACATATTATCGGTAGGCCAAACTCCGCCGGAGTTGATGTTGTTTTTTGGTGCAATTGGACGCGCTTACCATAATCTTTATGAACCGATAATGGCGTATAAGGATGAGTTGGAGAAAATATTTCCTCAAGTTGCTGTAATTGATATCCCGAAAACACAAGAACTTAACATTTAGTGAATTACCAACAATAATAAAGAGCCGATTTCGAATGTTTCGCAGTAACAGTCGCCAAGCCGACTCACCCGGCGGAACGATTATTCCAGTATGGCTTGGACACGCGCCAGCACATCGTCGGTCACGTAATCCGGCACGTCTTCCACAAACTTGGCGCCTCGTGCTCCGTGATCGATGGTGCGAAGCTGATTGCACATGACAACGCCTTGCGTCGCCGTGCCCGTGTTCATCAGCGAGACGGCGAATCCGGCGAACCGGGCCTGATTGCCGCCTTGAGTGATCGGGCAGACGAGTACAAGCCCCGCCCGGTTGAATTCCTTGTCGGAGACCACCAAAATTGGCCTCATGCCTTGCTGTTCCTTCCCCGCGGTCGGGTTCAGATTGACGGTCCAAATCTCGCCGCGACCGGGGATTCGCATTAAATCTCCTCCGAACCGACGGCTGGCGCGTCAATCCATTCCCGTTCGCCCACGCCCATGGGTTGCGTCAGGTCGCATTGCGCCATGAGTTCTTCAAGCGTGTAGCGCGGCTTGTTCTTCGGCGCCACCACCAGCTTCCCGTCCTGCACCTCGATACTTACTTGCGACCCGGATTGCAGATGCACCAGTTCCAATATGCGCTTAGGGATGGACACGACGACGGAGCCGCCCACTTTGCGCAGCGTTGCGGTAGGCATGATAAATTCTCCAAAAAATAGTTATATTTTAGTATAACTCTGCTTCATGGAAAATACGAATCCAATTTCTTGGGGTGGCGATGAGCCAAGTCGGCGGTCTGGCTAGCCAGCTTCCCGCTCACTCCGGCTCGCCGACTCCGGCGGATCCATCTCCAGCATGAAAATCCCCTCGCCGATATCCGTTTCCCTGAGTTCCTTCAGTTCCCCCAGTGCATTGAGTTTGGCCGAGGTTTCGAAGATCAGGGTGTCCAGGAGTTGCAGCGACGGCGAATCCGCTTCGACTTTTTCCTCCAGTTCCAGGCGGATCAGCTGCATTTCGTTGAGGAAGTTGTTGACGATGTCCTTGACCGTGCGCATCGTCGCATGGAACAGGCGCAGCTTGGCTTGCTCCTGTTTCAACTGGTCGAGCATGGCCGCTTCGAGTTGGCGGTGAAGCAGGCGGATGCTCGCGGTTCGTTCCTCGACCAGCCGTTCGAGCTCGTCGCGGTGCTTCCGCAATTCTTCCTCGGCACGCTTGCGCGCCAGGGAGATGTACGCGGTCAGCCAGAGGGCGAGTATCGTGAGGATGCGGTTGGCCAGGGCGACCGATTCCACGTCGGCGGCGGCGCTCGAATATTTGAAGAAGCCGATGGCCGTCAGCACGGCGGACGCCGCGGCGAAAAACAGCACCGATCGCGTCGGCAGGCGCAGCGCCAGGAGAATGACGGCGATGTAGGGGATCCCCGCCGCGATTCCCAGCGGAGTGAAGGTGTCCACGCCGAAGATGACGACGAGCAGCGCGGCGCAAAGCAGGAAGCGGTTCTTGGCTGGCTCCATGAAGATGCCCGGTTCGATTGGATTGGCGGCTTATGTTTGCCCTTGCATTTAGCTCGGAATCTTTCTTATCCGTTTGGTTCCAAAAATTCAGGGCGGTTTAGGGACTTCGCCGGCCCGCCGGGGTGTGATAAGGGCCGTTATCTGGTAGGATTACGGCCTGTTGCGGCGCGGAAAAGGCCTGTCTTGACGGCTTTCCTCGCCGGGAATTTTTTAACCGGCGCATCGCCGGGAATTTTGAAGCAGAAGGCGGACAATTCTCATGAATTTGCATGAATATCAGGCGAAACAAATCCTGCGCGAATACGGCGTGGCCACGCCGCGCGGCATGGCGGCGGAAAGCGTGGAGCAGGCCGAAGCGGCGGCGGCCCAATTGGGCGGCGAGGCCTGGGTGGTGAAGGCGCAGATCCATGCCGGCGGGCGCGGCAAGGCCGGCGGCGTGAAACTGGTCAGATCGAAGGAAGCGCTCAAGGAAGCGGCGGGCGCGCTGCTCGGCAAGCAGTTGGTGACTTACCAGAATGCGCCGGACGGGCAGATGGTGTCGCGTCTGCTGGTCGAAGAGACGCTGCCGATCGCGCGCGAGCTTTACCTGAGCCTGACCGTGGACCGCGAATCCGAGCGCGTGGCGCTGGTGGCGTCCAGCGCGGGCGGCATGGAGATCGAGGAAGTCGCCCATGCCACGCCAGAAAAGATTTTGAAGGAATTCTGCGATCCGCTGCTTGGATTGCAGGATTTCCAGTGCCGCGCCCTGGCGTTCGGTCTGGGCCTGGAAGGCAAGCAGATCGGCGAATTCGGCAAGCTGGCCCGTGGCCTGTACCGGATGTTCATGAGCAACGATTTGTCGATGGCCGAGATCAACCCGCTGATCGTGACCGCGACGGGCGACCTGGTGGCGCTCGACTGCAAGATCGGCGTGGACGACAACGCGCTCTACCGCCGCAAGGCACTGGCGGAGATGAACGACGCCAGCCAGATCGACGCCAAGGAAGTGGCGGCGAAGGAATTCGACCTCAACTACATCGCGCTGTCCGGCAACATCGGCTGCATGGTCAACGGCGCCGGCCTGGCGATGGCGACGATGGACCTGATCAAGCTGCACGGCGGCCAGCCGGCCAACTTCCTCGACGTCGGCGGCGGCGCCACGGCGGAAGTGGTGGCGCAGGCATTCAAGATCATCCTGTCGGACGCCAACGTCAAGGCCATCCTGGTCAATATCTTCGGCGGCATCATGCGCTGCGACATCATCGCCGAGGGCATCATCGCCGCGGTCAAGGAAGTCGGCGTGAAGGTGTCGGTGATCGTGCGCCTGGAAGGCACCAACGTCGAACTGGGGCAGAAGATGCTGGCCGAGAGCGGCGTCGGCGTGATTTCCGCGAGCGATTTGACCGATGCGGCGAAGCGGGCCGTGGCGGCGGTGGCCTAGTAGCCGGTAGCTTGTTGCTTGTAGCAAAAACAGGCGCGCTTCGCGCGCATCCAAAAGCTACCCGCTACCAGCTCAAAACAAATTTAGGAAAAAGACATGAGCATTCTCGTCAATAAAGACACCAAAGTCCTGTGCCAGGGTTTCACCGGCAAGCAGGGCACATTCCACTCCGAGCAGGCCATTGCCTACGGCACGCAGATGGTCGGCGGCGTGACGCCGGGCAAGGGAGGGCAGACCCATCTCGGCCTGCCGGTTTTCAACACGCTGCGCGACGCGGTGCGCGACACCGGCGCGACGGCTTCGGTGATCTACGTGCCGCCGGCTTTTGCCGCGGACGGCATCATGGAAGCGGCGGACGCGGGCATCAAGGTGATCGTGTGCATCACCGAGGGCATCCCGGTGCTCGACATGCTCAACGTCAAGGCCGCGCTCCGCGCCAACGACGCGGTGCTGATCGGCCCCAACTGCCCCGGCATCATCACGCCGGGCGAATGCAAGATCGGCATCATGCCCGGCTTCATTCACCAGAAGGGCAAGGTCGGCGTGGTTTCCCGCTCCGGCACGCTGACCTACGAAGCGGTCTACCAGACCACCAAGCTAGGCCTGGGCCAATCCACCTGCGTCGGCATCGGCGGCGACCCGATCAAGGGGCTGGATTTCATCGACTGCCTGAAAATGTTCCAGGACGACCCGCAGACCGAGGCGATCATCATGGTCGGCGAGATCGGCGGCAATCGCGAAGAAGCGGCGGCGGAATACATCAAGGCGCACGTCACCAAGCCGGTGGCCGCCTACATCGCCGGCCAGACCGCGCCGAAAGGCAAGCGCATGGGCCATGCCGGCGCGATCATCGCCGGCGGCAAGGGACTGGCGTCGGACAAGATCGCCGCGCTGGAAGCGGCCGGCGTGGTCGTGGCGAAATCGCCGGCGGGACTAGGCGAAGCGGTAGCGGAGGCGATGGGGAAGAAGGCGGCCTGATCGCGCGGTTCGATGTAGGGCCGAATTCATTCGGCCAGCCGGCTTGGTTCGGCCGAATGAATTCGGCCCTACCGCTTTACGCTTCGGCGACCGCCTCGCTTGCGCTATAGTCAAACAATGCCCGTCGTATTCCGCTACAAGAACCTCCGCTTTTTCTTTTACTCGAATGAGGGCAGCCCTCGCGAGCCATTGCATATCCATGTGCGTGGCGATGGGTGTGAAGCCAAGTTCTGGTTGACGCCCATGGTCAGGGTGGCGGACAGTGATGGTTTCGACTCGCGTACTCTGCGTGAACTGGCTGAGGTGGTGGAGCAACACGTTGAATTGATCGAAAGGAGCTGGAATGAGCACTTCCGCTAAATCCGTGCGCTTTGACGACAATAGCATGTGGGTCGATCTATCTGACGGCCGTGTCATCGCCGTGCCATTGGCATGGTTTCCGCGTCTTTTGCGTGCCACGCCGGACCAGCGCTTGCGCGTGGAAATCAGTTTGAAGGGCTTGCATTGGGATGAACTCGACGAGGACATCTCCGTGGCGGGCCTGCTGGCGGGTGTGGGGGATATGTCGAGCCGGACGCCGATGGCAGCCTGATGAGTGAAAAAACAGGTCGCTTCCAAAGCGGCAATGGCTTCAACAACAAATGCTTTCCGCAATGCAGCCAAAAGAATTAAAAGATTGGCCTGAATCCCGTTATGGTGCATACGCAAGTCTGCGCAGCGCGTTCATCTGCCGGGCAATGGTAGAATGATCGCCATGAAGATCGCCATTGCCCAAATCAACTGCCTCGTCGGCGACATCGACGGCAACGCCGCCAAGATACTCGACCACGCCAACCGGGCCAGGGCGGCGGGCGCGCAGGTCATGATCACGCCGGAGCTCGCGTTGACCGGCTATCCGCCGGAAGACCTGCTGTTGCGCGAGGGGTTCTACGCCGCCTGCGACCAGGCGCTGTTCGGCTTGGCGCACGAAGTTCAAGGCATCACCGTGGTGGTCGGCCATCCGCACCGGCAAGGACGGCATCGCTATAACGCGGCTTCCGTGCTGCGCGACGGCAAGGTGGTCGCCACCTATCACAAGCAGATTCTGCCCAACCATTCCGTGTTCGACGAAGTGCGCTATTTCGTGCCGGGCCACGAGGCCTGCGTGTTCGAGGTCGAGGGCATCCGGTTCGGCATCAATATCTGCGCCGATATCTGGGAAGAGGGCGCCGCCACCTGCGCGCTCAACGCCAACGCCGACGTGCTGCTGGTGCTGAACGCGTCGCCTTATCACATGAACAAGCAGGTCTCGCGCTATGAAGCGGTGCGCGACCGCATCGGCGAATGCGGCCTGCCGGTGTTCTACGCCAATCTGGTCGGCGGCCAGGACGAACTGGTGTTCGACGGCGCGTCCTTCGTGATGGACGGCGCGGGCACGTTGGTCCACCAGTTGCCGGCGTTCGAGGAAAATCTGCGCATCGTCGAACTGGACGCCAGCCAGCCGCTGGCGGGAGAGATCGTGCCCCAGCTGCCGATCGAGGCTTCGGTTTATCAGGCGCTGTGCCTGGGCGTGGCGGATTACGTCAACAAGAACGGATTTCCCGGCGCGGTGATCGGCTTGTCCGGCGGCATCGATTCGGCGCTGACGCTGGCGATCGCGGTGGATGCGCTGGGCCCGGAACGGGTGCGGGCGGTGATGATGCCATCGGAGTTTACCGCCGACATCAGCCAGCAGGACGCCGAGGCCATGGCCGGCCGGCTTAAGGTGCGCTACAGCGAGCTGCCGATCAAGCTGGCGTTTGACGCTTTCCTGAGCACGCTGGCGGAAGAGTTCGACGATGTGCCGTTCGATACCACCGAAGAGAACATCCAGGCGCGGATCAGGGGTACGCTGCTGATGGCGCTGTCGAACAAATACGGCTCGGTGGTGCTGACCACCGGCAACAAGAGCGAAATGGCGGTGGGCTACGCCACGCTGTACGGCGACATGGCGGGCGGGTTCGCGGTGCTGAAGGACGTGCCGAAAACCATGGTCTATCGTTTGTCGCGCTACCGCAACGGCCTGGGCGCGGCGATCCCTGAGCGGGTGATCACCCGCGCGCCTTCCGCCGAACTGCGCCACAACCAGACCGACCAGGATTCGCTGCCGCCTTACGAAATCCTGGATGCCATCATGGAATCCTACGTCGAGCTCGACATGTGCCCGCACGACATCATCGCCTTGGGCTACGCTGAAAAGGACGTGCGCCGCGTGGTCAAGCTGATCGACATCAACGAGTTCAAGCGCCGCCAGGCGCCGGTCGGCGTGCGGGTGACCCCGCGCGGATTCGGCAAGGACCGGCGCTATCCCATTACTTCGAAGTACCGGCCGTGGATGCAGTAACAGCGATCTAAAACTACAGGGAGAACCAAATGAAGAAAATAGAAGCGATCATCAAGCCGTTCAAGCTCGACGAAGTGCGCGAAGCCTTGTCCGACATCGGCGTCACCGGCCTGACCGTTACCGAGGTCAAGGGTTTCGGCCGGCAGAAAGGGCACACCGAACTGTACCGCGGCGCGGAATATGTGGTGGATTTCCTGCCCAAGGTCAAAATCGAACTGGTGATCGCGGCGAGTCAGGTGGAAACGGCCATCGACGCGATCATCAAGGCCGCGCACACCGGCAAGATTGGCGACGGCAAGATTTTCGTCACCAACGTGGAACGGATCGTGCGCATCCGCACCGGCGAGACCGACGAAGCGGCGATTTAAGCAAAAATGTTTTACCTTGACCTGTTTCGCTCTCTGGAACGGCATCGGGTCAGGTATTTGCTGGTCGGCGGCCTCGCCATGAACCTGCACGGCGTGCCGCGCATGACGATGGACGTGGATTTGGCTCTGGCCCTGGATTCGGCGAATTTACAGGGCTTTTTCGATGCGGTGCGGGAGCTCGGGCTTAAACCAGCTTTGCCGGTTTCGCTGGAAGACTTGTGCGATGTGGGCAAGCGCGCCGAATGGGTTGAAAAACGGAACATGATCGCATTCGCGCTGCAAGGCGCGGAGAAGAACGTGCCTACCGTGGATGTTCTCATCGGCGTCGAGCTTCCTTTCGAGCAGGCTTATTGCCGGCGCGAGACGCGGGATCTGGCGGGGGTGCCCATTTCACTGGCTTCCGTGGAAGACATGATCGCCCTCAAGGAACAGGCGGGCCGTGCGCAGGATATTTCGGACATCCAGCATTTGAAATCGGGAAGACAGTAAATGACCGAGAAACAGGCGTTGCGCGGCGGCTTCAGCTACTTCGTGAGCGAGGAGCAGTTGCGGGCGTTTGCGCAATTGACCGACCTGGAGCGGCTGCAATGGGTGGACGATGCCCGGCTGTTCACGCTGCTGGGACGCACTCCGCAAACCGCCGAGAGGCAGGAACGGCTACGCAGGGGCGAGAAAGATGCGGGCGGTTGAGCTGCAACGTCCGCCCCGTCTTCTACCAGATTTTCCACCACGGCGTGTCCGACTTCTTCGCCAGCGCGAAGTAGCGGCTGTTGGGGAAGTTCTTTTGCATGATGCGCAGGGTGTCGTCGCGCAGGCCGTTCATGCCGAGCGCATCGTAGGATTTCACCATGATGGTCAGCGCCTCTTCCACGGCGGGAGCCTGCGGATACTGCTGTAGCGCGCCCTGAGCCCGGTTGACGGCGGCGACGTAGGCGCTGCGCCGGTAGTAGTAACGCGCAACGTGAACTTCGTAGGAAGCGAGCGTGTTGACCAGGTACTTCATGCGGGCGACCGCATCCGGCGTGTATTTGCTGTTGGGGAAGCGGGTCGCCAGTTCCTTGAAGGATTCGAACGCCTCGCGCGCCGCTTTCGGGTCGCGCTCGGTCATGTCCTGTTTGGCCAGCGGGGCGAGGGTTTCGGAGGTTTCCGCCACTTTGTCGGCGAGCGCGCCGAGCAGGCCCAGGTCGTCGTTGAAGTTCACCAGCCCCTTCAGGTAGTAAACGTAATCCACGTTGGGATGGTTGGGGTGGAGCTTGATGAAGCGGTCGCAGGCGGCGATGGCGGAAGCCGGTTCGCCCGACTTGTAATAGGCATAGGCGACCTCGATCTGCGATTGCTGGGCGTAGCGTCCGTAGGGATAGCGCGCTTCGAGCTTCTCGAAATATTGGGTGGCTTTTTCGTAACTGCCGTCGGCCATTTCCGATTTGGCCTCGGTGTAGAGTTTCTGGGCCGACCAGCCCTTGGTTTCGTCCTGGACTTCCGGCAGCAGACTGCACGCCGTTAGCAACAATGCGAGAATTAACGCTAAACTAAGTCTCATGAATAGTTCCGATACCCTTACGGCCGTGAGTGGCGACTCATCCGATTATAACCCAAATCCGCCTCCCATCAACTTGGCTATCCCGCCCGAATGCTCGGGCATGCGGCTCGATCAGGCGCTGCAGCAATTGCTGCCGGATTACTCGCGCAGCCGCCTGCAAACCTGGATCAAGGATCGGCGCGTCACACTGGACGGACACCATGTCGCCCCCAAACAGGCGGTCTGGGGCGGCGAGAAAGTGCTGGTCGAGCCGGAGCTGCATCCCTCCGAAACGCCCTACGCGGCGGAGGATATCGCGCTCGACGTCGTTTACGAGGATGCCGCGCTGCTGGTGGTCAACAAGCCCGCCGGCCTGGTGGTGCACCCCGGCAGCGGCAACTGGCAGGGCACCATGCTCAACGCCTTGCTGCACCACGCGCCGCAGCTCGCCGCCATTCCCCGCGCCGGCATCGTCCACCGCCTCGACAAGGATACCAGCGGTCTCTTGGTGGTGGCGAAGACCCTGACCAGTCAGACCGACCTGGTGCGCCAGTTGCAGGCGCGCAGCGTGAAGAGAGATTACCTCGCGGTGGTGCAGGGCATCGTGGCGCAGGACGGCACGGTGGAAGCGCCGCTCGGGCGGCATCCCAGCCAGCGCGTCAAGATGGCGATCGTCTACAACGGCAAGCCGGCGGTGACGCATTACGCCGTGCTGGAGCATTTCCAGTATCACACCCTGATCCGTTGCAGCCTGGAAACCGGCCGCACCCACCAGATCCGCGTGCACATGCTGTCCATCGGCCACGCGCTGGCCGGCGACCCGGTTTACGGCGGCCGCCCGATCAACCTGCCGCCGCCGTTGCGCGCGGCGGTCAAGGCGCTTGCCCGCCAGGCGCTGCACGCCGAACGCCTGGGCCTGATTCATCCGGTCAGCGGCGAGGCGATGGAATGGCGGGTGGAACTGCCGGCGGACATGGCCGCGCTGTTGCAGGCGCTGCGCGATGAGTGAGAACTGGTTCGTTCCGGACTGGCCGGCCCCGGCCAACGTGCGCGCCTTGCAGACCACCCGCCTCGGCGGCGTGAGCGGCGGGTCGTGTGCCGCGCTCAACCTGGGCGACCACGTCGGCGACGATCCCGCCGCCGTGGCGCGCAACCGCGCGTTGCTGCGCGTCGGCCTGCCGGCCGATCCGGTCTGGCTGAAGCAAGTGCACGGCAATGTCGTGATCGATGCCGGTCAAGCTGCCGGCGTACCCGAAGCCGATGCCGCATTCGCAAAAAAGGCCGGCACGGTGTGTGCGGTCATGACCGCCGATTGTCTGCCGCTGCTGCTGTGCGACGAGGCCGGCACGATGGTGGCCGCGGCCCACGCCGGCTGGCGCGGATTGGCCGGCGGCGTGATCGAGGCCACTGTGCGGGCGATGGATATCGCGCCGGAAAAACTGCTGGTCTGGCTCGGCCCGGCTATCGGCCCGCAGGAATTCGAGGTGGGCGAGGAGGTGCGCCAGGTTTTCATGGCGCACGATCCGGCAGCGGTCGAGGCCTTTGTTGTCTCTCCACTCCGCACTCAGCACTCAGCACTCGGCACTTCAAAGTGGCTGGCCGATATTTATCTCCTGGCGCGGCAACGCCTCGCCCTGATGGGGGTGACCAGGGTATACGGCGGCGGCATGTGCACTTACCGCGACCAGGAGCGGTTTTATTCCTACCGCCGCGACGGCGCCACCGGCCGCATGACATCGCTGATCTGGCTTGAAACGGGTTATTCCGTATAATGGCGGGCCTATGTCCACACTAACCGGAATCATCCTCGCCAGCCTGTTTGGCGGCGTCCTCAGCATCAGCGTCGCTGCCGCGTTCGCCATGTCGGCGCGCGCCGAGTGGGTGCCGATGCTGGTCAGCTACGCTATCGGTGCCCTGCTCGGCGCGGCATTCCTGGAGATTTTGCCGCACGCGTTCGAACTGACCAAAAGCATCGAGCACACCGCCGCCACCATCCTGTTCGGCATCCTGCTGTTTTTCGTGCTGGAAAAGCTGGTGCTATGGCGGCACTGCCACGTCGCGCACTGTGAAGCCCACGACGCGCCTGCCCACGATCACGACAACGACCATGGCCGCAGCGGCCTGATGATCATGGTCGGCGACACCTTCCACAATTTCGTCGACGGCATCATCATCGCCGCCGCCTTCCTCGCCGACTTCCAGCTCGGCGTGGTCACCGCGCTCGCCATCATCGCCCATGAAATTCCCCAGGAAGTGGGCGATTTCCTGATCCTGCTGCATTCCGGCTACACCAAGAAACAGGCGTTCCTGCTCAACCTGCTGTCGAGCATCGCCACGGTAGTGGGCGGCGTGATCGCCTATTTCGCGCTGCAATCGCTGGGCGACTGGATCCCGTTCTGCCTCGGCATCGCCGCAGCGAGCATGATTTACGTCGCGGTCGCCGACCTGATCCCCGGCCTGCACAAACGGCCGGAGCTGCAAGCCACGCTACAGCAGGCGTTACTGATCGGTTTGGGGATCGGTTCGATCTGGCTGACCAAGGCGCTCCTGGGCGATCTGGCGTGAGCGCCGGAGCCGCCGCAAGGTGAGGTGGAGCACCAGCGCCAGCGGCAGCAAGCCGTAAAAAAAGAAAGTCAGGATGCCGGCAACGACGCTCTTGGCCGTGACGGCCATCAAGAGCACGACATAGGCCCAGCCGATGGCGATGATGTAGAGGTACATGGGCGGATTATGTGAAAAAGCTTAATCTTACCGTAGAGCGTGCGGAAGAAAGGAAAAGCGGAGACTTTTTTGCCGGTTTCCACATCCCTATTCAAGGCCCCATAACAACGACGAGCGGGTAGACATGGCCCTGAAGAAATCAGAACTCTATTCATCACTCTGGTCCAGTTGCGACGAACTGCGCGGCGGCATGGATGCCAGTCAATACAAGGATTATGTCCTTGTACTGTTGTTCATCAAATACATCAGCGACAAATACGCGGCGCAGCCCTATGCCCCGATCGCCGTCCCCGCAGGCGCCAGCTTTGCTGACATGGTGGCGCTCAAGGGAACGCCGGACATTGGCGATCAGATCAATAAGAAAATCATCGCCCCGCTGGCGGCCGCCAACCAGCAATTATCGCAGTCGGATTTCCCCGATTTCAACGACTCCGCAAAACTGGGAGACGGCAAGGAAAAAGCAGAAAAGCTCGCCAACCTTATCGCCATTTTTGAGAATCCCGCGCTGGATTTCACCAAGAACCGCGCCGAGGGCGACGATATTCTCGGCGACGCCTACGAATACCTGATGCAGCATTTTGCTGTGGATAGCGGCAAGAGCAAGGGGCAGTTCTACACGCCCGCCGAGGTGAGCCGGGTGATCGCGCAGATTCTGGGTATCCGCGAAGCCAAGACCAGCGCGGATACCACGGCGTATGATCCGACCTGCGGTTCCGCGTCGCTGTTGCTCAAGGTGGCGGACGAAGCGCTGACGCGGATTACGCTCTACGGGCAGGAAAAAGACGCCGCCACCAGCGGCCTCGCGCGCATGAATATGATCCTGCACGGCCATCCCACGGCGGAAATCCGGCAGGGCAACACCCTGGCCGACCCCAAGTTCAGGGATGGCGATGCGCTCAAGACTTTCGACTACGTGGTCGCCAATCCGCCGTTTTCCGACAAGCGCTGGAGCACGGGCCTGGACCCGCTATCCGAACCATTCGAGCGCTTCAAGCATTTCGGCATGCCACCAGCCAAGCAGGGCGATTACGCTTACCTGCTGCACATCGTCCGCTCGCTCAAGAGCATCGGAAAGGGCGCCTGCATCCTGCCGCACGGCATCCTGTTTCGGGGCAATGCCGAAGCCGACATCCGCCGCAACCTGGTGCGCAAGGGCTATATCGCGGGCATCATCGGACTGCCTTCGAATCTCTTTTACGGCACCGGCATCCCGGCCTGCATTGTGTTTATCGACAAGCAGGACGCCCACGCCCGCAAGGGTATCTTCATGATCGACGCCAGCCGGGGCTATATGAAGGACGGCCCCAAAAATCGCCTGCGCGCGCGGGACATCCACAAGGTCGTGGACGTATTCAACCGGCGGGATGGGCGCGATCCGAAATACGCGCGCATGGTCAGCCTGGAAGAAATCGAGAAAAACGAATTCAACCTCAACCTGCCGCGCTACATCGACAGCAGCGAGCCGGAAGACCAGCAGGACATCGAAGCCCACCTCAAGGGCGGCATTCCCAACGCGGACGTCGAAGCGCTGGCGGAGTATTGGGAAGTCTGCCCTGGTCTCAAAACCACCCTGTTCTCCCCTCGCCCGCAGTCGGGAGCAAGGACCGGGGAGAGGGCCGGCTATTTCGACCTCACCGTGGACAAGGCCGACATCAAAACCACCATTTACCACCATCGCGAATTCGCTGCCTTCATCGATGGCATGAATGCGCATTTCGCCACCTGGCGGGAAAAGATGGCTGCTCGCCTGAAAGCCTTGAAAGCCGGCGAGCATCCCAAGGACGTGATTTTCCATCTGTCCGAACACCTGTTGGGCTGGTATGAAAAACCGCCGCTGATCGACCGCTACGACGTTTATCAGCATGCCATGGATTACTGGGTGGCCATCATGCAGGACGATGTATACCAGATCACAGCCGACGGCTGGAAAGCCGAAACCAGCCGCATTATCGAGAAGGACAAGAAAGGCAAGGAAAAGGACAAGGGCTGGACTTGCGACCTGATTCCCAAGGCCCTGATTGTCGCCCGCTACTTTGCGAAGGAGCAGGCCGCGATTGCCCGGCTGGAAGCGGACCTGGAGGCCACCGCCGCACAACTGGCGGAACTGGAAGAAGAGCACGGCGGCGAGGAGGGCGCCTTTTCCGAACTGGACAGGATCAACAAGGCTGCCGTCGGTGCCCGGCTCAAGGAATTGCGGGACGAAGCCCGCCAGGAGCGGAGAGTCGCAGAAGCCCCTGCGCCCTACGGCACGGAAGCGCCCAGCGAGATGGATGTTCTCCGGTCATGGTCGGAACTCGATAGCCGTCAGGCGGAACTGAAGAAAGCCCTGAAACAAGCCGAAGCCAGCCTCGACGCCAAGGCTTGCGCGAAATACCCCGAGCTCGGCGAAGCCGACATCAAGACGCTGGTGGTGGACGATAAATGGCTTGCCGCGCTCGACGCCGCTATTCACGGTGAAATGGACCGCATCAGCCAGGCGCTCGCCCGGCGCGTCAAGGAACTGGCGGAACGCTATGAAACGCCGCTGCCGCGCATGGTGGAACGGGTGAAGGAACTGGAGG
>JAQTMN010000016.1 GCA_028714315.1 Sulfuricella sp.
GCCAGGCAATCCTCGACAGCGGCGGCTGGAACCTCACCGCCGTCGCCGATTCCTTCGCCGCCTGGCTCAAATCCAAGCCGGTGGACGTCGGCGCCACCTGCCGCCGGGGCATCCGCCGCTACATGCTGCAGGGCATCGTCCACGGCCCCGAATCCGACTCCGACGGCGGCAACGGCGCGGCCATGCGCAACTTGCCGGTGGCCTTGTTCACGCTGGGCAATGACGCGCTGTTCGAGCGCTACAGCCTGGAACAGGCGCGCATCACCCATCACCACCCCCTAGCCGATGCCGGCACCCTGGCGCTCGGGCGCATGGCGCAAACCCTGATCCTGGGCGGCGGCATCAAGGAATGCCGCGCCATCGCCAACCGGCTGATCGCGCAGCACCGCCAGTTCCGCCTCATCCCCTATCCCGGCCGCGCTTCCGGCTACATCGTGGACACGGTGCAGACCGCCGCGCACTTTTTCTTTTTCACCGACAACTTCGAAAGCTGCGTGGTGGAAACCGTCAATCGCGGCGAGGACGCCGACACCACCGGCGCGCTGGCCGGCATGCTGGCCGGCGCGATGTACGGCGCGGAAGCGATCCCGAAACGCTGGCTGGAAAAGCTGGAACCGGAAGTGGTGGCGAGAATTCATGAGCAGGTCGAAGGGCTGCTGCGGCTCTCCCCGTCTGCGGAATAATTCCGTAGAAGTTCTGTCAGACCCGGTGCGCCCCAGGAGACTGTCAATTTGATCCACGGTGATCTGTGGGTCAGGCTTTCTCGCCCGTGCGAGCAGCTCCGCTGCCGCTCGCGGCGGGGATACTCCTTGCGGGTGCAGCCTGACATATTCGGCTGCGCCCTAAAGGCACAAGAGCCGTATCCTCGCACATCTTGCTGTTTCAGCTTGACTGACTACCAGTCACCGACAAGACCTGTTCAGAGTGCTATCATTAGAACTCGAAAACGTACTGGAGCCCATCATGGCACATGTCATCCTGGCCGAAACGACAGCCAGCATTTCCGAACTGAAAAAGAACCCGATGGGCACCATCGCCGCCGGGGAAGGCTTCCCGGTGGCGATCCTTAACCGGAACGAGCCGGCTTTCTACTGCATTCCGGCGAAAGCCTACGAGGCGCTGATGGACAAGCTGGAAGATGCCGAGCTGAATGCCATCGCCGATGCCCGTTTGCACGATGGGAAGGCGATGGTGAAGGTGACACTGGATGAGCTATGAGTTGCGCTTTCACCCGGACGCGCTGGAAGAATGGCGAAAACTCGACAATTCCGTGCGCGACCAGTTCAAAAGCAAGCTGGCGGAACGATTGCAAAACCCGCGTGTTCCGGCTTCGAAATTGTCCGGCCAGAAAGACCGGTTCAAGATCAAACTCAAAAGCGTCGGCTACCGCCTGATTTATGAAGTCCGTGATGCGGAAATCGTGGTCGTGGTCGTAGCGGTTGGAAAACGTGAACGAAACGCGGTTTACAAGGCGGCGGTGAAACGGTAATCGCCCCTGCCGCTACGCCGTCAGCCCGATAATCACGCTGGACGCCTTGAAGATGGCGCAGATGCGCTTTCCCGGCGCAAGTTCCAGGCTCACCGCGCTGTCGTGGGTAACGACCGCGCTGACGGTGTTGCCGCCGTCGAGTTCGACCACCACCTCGGTATCGACGCCGCCCTCGGTAATTCTGGACACCATGCCGCACAGGCGGTTGCGGGCGCTGGTCCTGAGCGGCTCGTGTTCCGCCGTCAGGATGACCCAGGGCGCCTTGACCAGCGCCCAAGCCTCAGTCCCGATTTTCAAACCAAGACTTTCCACGCTTTCGCGGGTGATCACGGCGGCGATCTTGTCGCCCTTGCCGATGGCGAGCTCGACTTCCGCCGTGACCGGCCCAGTGCGGATGCAGACGATCTTGCCGAAGAACTGGTTGCGCGCGCTGGTACGCAGGAATAGCCGCCCGAGCAGGTGCACGTAGTTTTCCAGGTCGTCGATGCCTTGGCCGAGGGCATCGAGAAATTTCCGGTGTTCCCGCTCCATGGTGCGATAGACCTGCACCATCTTTTTCCCCTTCTCGGTCAGCCGGGTACCGCCACCGCCCTTGCCGCCGGTGGCGGTCGCCACCAGCGGCTCGTCCGACAGGTTGTTCATCATGTCGATGGCGTCCCACGCCGCCTTGTAGCTCATTTCCACGGCTTTGGCCGCGCGCGTGATGGAGCCGCATTCGTCGATCTTTTCCAGCAGGTCGATGCGGCTCTGACCGGCGAAATCCTTGTCGTCCTTGCTGAGCCACATGCGGCCGCTGATTTTGAGGGATGAAGGTTCGGCCATGAAGGTTTCCGCGGTTAGATCGATGCGCCAATGTAGGCCGCATCGCTGGCGAAAGTCAACGCATCGCGCGGGCCAACCATGAATTTTCGAGCCTTCGTTATATATTTTTATAATTGCGCATGGCATGCATATTGCTGCAACTATTTACAGCAGGGCAAGGCATCAACTGGATGTACGCTTTCCAACAAATAAGCCAAACCAATTCGTTATATTGTTGCTAACATAACGAAACACGACATGGAACGAACATGAAAACCAGCGCGCGCAACCAGTTTCTCGGCACCGTCAGCGCCATCACCAAGGGCGCGGTCAACTCCGAAGTGGTCCTCAAACTGGACGACAAGACCGAAATTGTCGCCGTCGTCACCAACGAAAGCGTCGCCGGACTCGGGCTCCAGGTCGGCAAGCCGGCTTACGCCCTGATCAAGGCGTCGAGCGTCATCCTCGCCGTGGCCGAATAAAGGGAAAACCATGAGAAACCTGAAATTTGTGTCAGCGGCGTTCCTCGCCGGCCTGTCCGCCCCGGCCATGGCCGATGAAGTACAGGTCGCCGTGGCGTCCAATTTCGCCAAGCCGGTGGAGCGCATCGCGGCGGAATTCAACAAGGACACCGGCCACAAGACGGCGGTTTCGCTGGGCGCGACCGGCAAGTTCTACGCCCAGATCAGGAACGGCGCGCCGTTCGAGGTGCTGCTCGCCGCCGACGACGAAACCCCGTTGAAGATGAGCAAGGAAGGCATGACCGTTCCCGGCACCGAGTTCACTTACGCCATCGGCAAGCTCGCCCTATGGAGCGCCAAACCCGGCGTGGTGGACAGCCAGGGCGATGTCCTCAGGAAAGGCGCATTCCAGCGCGTCGCCCTGGCCAATCCCAAGCTGGCGCCCTACGGCCTCGCCGGCGAGGAAGTCATGAAAAAACTGGGCGTGTTCGACGCCATCCAGCCCAAGCTGGTGCTGGGGGAAAACATCACCCAGACCTGGCAGTTCGTGGGCACCGGCAATGCGGAACTGGGCTTCGTCGCGCTGTCCCAGGTCGCGAAGGACGGCAAGGTGGCCGAAGGCTCGGCCTGGATCGTGCCGCAGAACCTGTACAGCCCGATCCGCCAGGATGCGGTGCTGCTCGCCAAAGGGAAGGGCAAAGCGGCCGCGGAGCAGTTCCTCAAGTACCTGAAGTCGGACAAGGCGAAGGGGATTATCAGGGGGTATGGTTATGAGCTACCTTGAGCTTGGGACGGAGGCACTTGCCGACGCCGCGAAATCCCCCCTAGCCCCCCTTTTTCAAAGGGGGGAACACGGGTGGCGGATTTTTTTGGGCCACGCGCACAGCCGTCCGTTTTTTCCAAGCACACTGTCAAAGCCACCGTCCTTACCCCCCTTTGAAAAAGGGGGGCTAGGGGGGATTTCTCCGCCGCTCGCTTTCATCGCCAAGCCCCACCGTTGCCCCACCACACGGCAAACGGGCTGGTGACCATGCCGCCCCCCTTCGACTTCGCCCCAATCTGGCTGACCCTGCGCCTTGCCACGGTCACCACCCTGCTCCTGCTGCTGGTCGGCACGCCGCTGGCGTGGTGGCTCGCCCGCACCCGCTCCTGGCTGAAAGGACCGGTGGGTGCGGCGGTGGCTCTGCCGCTGGTGCTGCCGCCGACGGTGCTGGGATTTTACCTGCTGGTGTTCCTTGGCCCGCAGGGGCCGGGCGGCCAGCTTACCCAGGCGCTCGGGCTGGGCGTGCTGCCCTTTACCTTCGCCGGGCTGGTGCTCGGCTCAACGCTGTATTCCCTGCCTTTCGTGGTGCAGCCGATCCAGAACGCGTTCGAGGCGCTCGGCGAACGTCCGCTGGAAGCCGCCGCCACGCTGCGCGCCGGGCCGTGGGACCGGTTTTTCAGCGTGGCCGTGCCGCTCGCCCGCCCCGGTTTCCTGACCGCGATCGTGCTGGGCTTTGCCCATACCGTCGGCGAATTCGGCGTGGTGCTGATGATCGGCGGCAACATCCCCGGCGCGACCCGCGTGCTGTCGGTGGCGATCTACGACCATGTCGAAGCGATGGAATACGCCCAGGCACACTGGCTGGCGGGCGGCATGCTGGCCTTTTCCTTCCTGGTGCTGCTGGCGCTGTACGGGCCGGGCAAGAAAATACTGGGGGATAAATCGTGAGCGGGATTTCGGCGCGCTTCGCCCTCGCCCTCGGCGAATTCCGCCTGGACGCGGCATTCGACGCCCCCGCGCGCGGCGTGACCGCGCTGTTCGGCCATTCCGGCTCGGGCAAGACCACTCTGCTGCGCTGCCTTGCCGGCCTGGAGCGCGCGCCGGGAAGCCGGCTCATAGTCAACGGCGAAATCTGGCAGGACGAAAACACCTTCCTTCCCGTCCACCGCCGCCGCCTCGGCTACGTGTTCCAGGAAGCCAGCCTGTTTCCCCACCTCGACGTGCGGCGCAACCTGGAATTCGGCTGGAAGCGCATTCCGCCGGCCGAACGCCGCGTCGGCTTCGACCGGGCGGTGGAGCTGCTCGGCGTCGGCCACCTGCTCGAGCGCAACCCGGCGCGGCTGTCCGGCGGCGAGCGCCAGCGCGTCGCCATCGCCCGCGCCCTGCTGGTGAGCCCCGATCTGTTGCTGATGGACGAACCGCTGGCGGCGCTGGATCTCGCCAGCAAGGCCGATATCCTGCCCTACCTGGAGCGGCTGCACGACGATCTTTCCATCCCCGTGCTGTACGTCAGCCACTCGCCCGACGAAGTGGCGCGGCTGGCGGATTTCATGGTGTTAATGGAGAAGGGAAAAAGCGTCGCGAGCGGCGCGCTCAAGGACATGCTGGCGCGGCTCGATCTGCCGCTCGCCCACGGCGACGAAGCGGGCGTGGTGATCGACACGGTCGCGGCCGAACACGACGAAACCTACCACCTCACCCGGCTGGAATTCGCTGGCGGCGGCATCAGCGTCGCGCGGACGCCGCACCCGCTCGGCGCCCGCGTGCGGCTGCGCATCCATGCCCGTGACGTGAGCCTGGCGCTGGAGCGGCATGGCGACACCAGCATCCTCAACGTCCTGCCGGCAACGGTGGTCGAAATCGCCGACGAAAGCCCGGCCCAGGTCATGATTCGGCTGGATGCGGCCGGTGTTCCGCTGCTGGCGCGCATCACACGCAAATCCGGCGCTTTGCTTGGGCTCAGGCCCGGTATGAAGGTATTCGCCCAGGTGAAGAGCGTGGCGCTGCTGGCTTGAGAGGTGGTAAAAAATTGTCACCCCTCAGGTATTCGTGAACATATGGCATAAAAGCCCCTCTCCCGTCTCGCCGTGGTCGCTGCGCAGCAGCGGGAACCCGGTGGGGACACTCCTTGCGGGTGTAGGGAGAGGGGTTGGGGTGAGGGACTTTGCGCTTGGGCAACGGTTGCTGGAACGTAAACACCCTCATCCCCGGCCCTTCTCCCGCCTGCGGGAGAAGGGAGAAAACCGACCTGAGTAGTTACGGCTTCGAAGCCTTTTTCGCCATTTCCTCGCGCAGCCGTTGCTCGCGCGCGGCCTCCTCGGGCGGAAACAGGTCGGGCGGGAAGTCCGACGCCTCGTACACCGGGCGAATCTCGATTTCGCTTTCCATGCCTTCGCCCATCGGATTGGGGCAGCGCATGCCCCATTCGATGGCCTCTTCCAACGACTTCGCCTGGATCATCCAGTAGCCGGCGATCAGCTCTTTCGTTTCGGGGAATGGCCCGCCGACAGCGGTGCGCTTGGTTCCGGAAAATTTGATGCGCACGCCCTTGGAACTCGGCTGAAGCCCTTCGGCGGCGAGTAGCACGCCGGCTTTCGCCATCTCCTCATTGAATTTGCCCATGGCGGCAAACAACTCCTTGCCGGGAAGAACACCGGCCTCGGAGTCCTTGCTGGCCTTTACGATCATCATGAATTGCATGGCATTTCTCCTTCCGATGAGCGGGAGGCGGAAGCTTCCGCCTCGACCGCGTTTGTCCGAGCGTATTCATTCAGTGTAGACCGCGCGCGGGCTTTTTTCAGGAAGCGGAAAGTATATGAAAAGGGGGTGAGAGGCTTGTAGGTGCGAATTCATTCGCACGATCGGCGACGGGGGTGGGGTTGTAGGTGCGAATTTATTCGCACGATCGGCGGCAAGCTTTGTGCGAATGAATTCGCACCTACGGGCCGCGAGTCTTTCAGCGGCTGCCGTCCTTCTCCCATGCCTTTTGCACGGAAGCGGATGCCGCCCGTTCGCGGCGCTGGGCTTCTTCCTGCTGGGCCTTGGCGGCCTTCAGCGCCCGCTCGGCTTCGTCCAGGCGGTGCCTGGCTTCGTCCGCCTGTTTCCTGGCCTGTTGATAAGCGGTTTTCGCCTCGACGACTTCCTGCTGGGCTGCTCTGACCTGCGCTTCGCTCTGCTCCAGCTCTTTGGCGGCGAAGCTTTCCCGGTGCTGCGCCTGTTCCACCGTACTGGTGCGCAAGCCATGCCGCTCTACCGGCGCCTGGGCGCCTGCGGAAGCAGCCACGAACAGGCCAGCGAAAAGAACCGATATGCGCGTTTTCATGTTTTCCCCTTTGCAAGCCCCGGATCGGAGCGGCTTCAGGGTATTCTACAACACCCGGCGGCGAGCCTCACGAGTAGCGGTAAACCTTCATCGCCGAAGGGCGGAAGCCAAGTTTCTCGTAGAAGCGCTGCGCCGGGGCATTGTCCCGGTCGGCCAGCAGCGTGACGCGCGGCATGCCCTGCTGCTTCGCCCAGTCCAGCACATGATTCACCAGCATCCGGCCCAGGCCTCTGCCGCGATGGGAATCAGCCACGATCACGTCCTCCAGGATCAGCACCGGGCAGCCTTCGGCGGTGCTGATGGTGATCAGCGCATTGGCCATGCCGACGACACCCTCCGCGCCGCGCAGCACGAAAATGCGTCCCCGCGCGGGATTTTCGACGATCAGGCGAAGGCCGGCGGCCTGCTTAGCGGCGTCGGGCTGGAAATCGCTTTCCAGGGTAAATAGCTGAGCGAGCAAAGGCAGCAGCGCCGGGATGTCGTCGGGGGTGGCCTGGTCGATTCGGCAAGTGTGCATTCTAGCCTCAAAAAAAATCCTGATTAGCCACCAGCCTCAGCTGAAGGATGGATCGTGTCGAAACACTGCAACGTAGGAGCGGCCTCCTGGCCGCGATGCCGTTGTTCGCGGCCGGGAGGCCGCTCCTACAGGTTCTGCTGAACATTGTGGCTAATCAGGAAAAAACTAACCACGGGGAACACGGGGAAAATCGATTTTTTGGCCCCATTCGCTCAGCTGGTGGCGTTTTGCTTCCCCAGCGGTAGGGCGCAATAACCAACGGGCATTGCGCCGTATGGCAGCCAATCGCGGTTCCGGCGCAATGCGCTGCGCTTATTGCACCCTACGTTGCCGACATGATAACTCAGGGCATTCACGCCGCGGCCTGCAAGCCGTAAAGCGCGACGAAAAAATCCGCCGGGGTCAGATCGAGGCGCCGGATGTTCTGCTCTTCGAGGAATTTGGATTCGTTTTTGGTCGGCTCGCCCGGCAGCACCGCCCAGTGCGGGCCTTCGCCTGAGCGCTTCATGATCTGGCGGGCGTAGGCGCGTTCGAGCTGGTTGCGGAAATGGCAGCCGACGAACAAAAAGCGGCGGCCGCCGCGCAGCGCCTGCACCCGAGGCGGGATCGGAGTCTGGATGTCGATCTCGGTCAGCACTTCGACAAAATCCGAATCGGACACGATGAAGTTGGCCGCCGGTGCAATCGAGCCGAACGGCTTGTAAAGCACGGTCTGCCATTGCTCCGCCTGGGATGCATCGCTCTCGGCGCCGTCGGCGCCGTAATATTTCACCCAGATATCGCGGTGCTCGGCGCGGCTCACACCCTGGATCTGGCCCCAGCTCGGACGGCCCGCCAGCGCGAACTGCGCGGCGGCGTCGTACCAGGTATCCACGATTAGCGGCAGATTCGGCAGCGAGGCGAAATAAAGATGCAGGGCGGACGGCGCGACCGTCGGCTGGAAAATTTCCTTCATCACCGCGACCAGGGTCTTGCGATGCTTGAAGTTTTCGATGTACTGCGCCGCCGCCGTCATGTTGGTGCGAATCTTGAACGGCACCGTCACCCTGGCGGAAAGCCGGCTCGCCAGCGTTTCGAACGTGGCGGGAACGATGGGCTCGCCGCCCTGCTCCAGCAATTCCGGCCCGAGATAGGGCACGACCTTGCCCGCGCCCAGGGCCGCGGCGATTTCATGCAGAGTGGCTTCCATGCTCATTCTCCCAGTTTGCGCGCCTCGACCGTCAGCGGCAGGCGGGTGTCCGCCGCCATGTCGGGCAAGGCGAATTTCCAGCCGTTGGCGAGGGTGACCACGCCGCCCCACATTTCCGGCTTTTCCATCTCGACGATGGGTTCTTCCATGTCTTTTTTCGCGACATAGGCGGTCAGGAAACCCGCCGAGTCTTTCCGGATCATCACTTTCATTGGTTTTCTCCCAGCACTTCGTCTTCAAGGTTGTGAAAAATTCAAAATCAACCGCAAAGGCGCGAAGGCGCAAAGAAAATCTTTTTGATTTTGCGCGGTTTTTCTTTGCGATCCCTTTGCGCCTTTGCGGTAGGGGTTCTATTTTTTCACAGGGTCTTCGTCAAGCTCGCGCCCCTTCATGCCCACAACGTGGCCGCGCTCGTAAAAATCCACGCCGTAAATGTAGAACTGCTGCAAGAAGGTGCCGATGCTGGTGACGTAGCCGATGTCGCCCTTTTTCACCAGCACGTCGCCGATTTCCCTGCCGGGGAATGTGCCGTCGTTGCGCACGTTCATGCGCGAGCGCACTTTCTGGCCGTAGTCGAACCGCGGCGGGGCGTCGAGTTCGACCACGTCGCTGTCGCGGCTGATCTTCATGCCGGCGTGCGCACCAGGCTCACGACGTTCGCCGCGGCGGCGGAACTGCTGCACGCGCCGCTGCAGCTTTGCGCCAGGTTGGGATTGACGAATACCAGCCGGGTCTGGGTCGGGCTATCCTCGAAGCCGATGGTGGCGCCATCCAAGAGCGGCACCGATTCGGCCGAGACGAAGAGGCTGAGGTCGTTGTGCATGACCACGACGTCGCCCGGCAGCGGCGCCTTTTCCACGGAAAATTCGTAGCTCATGCCGGAACAGCCGCCCGGCGTGACCACCAGCCGGAAACCCGACCCGGCGGCGCCGTTGAAGCGGATCATGCGGCGGATGAAGTTTTCCGCCGGCAGGGAGATGGCTAGTTTCATGATGGGACTCCTCAGGCCACGTAGCGCGGCAGTTTCTCGTCGATGACGATGCAATCGGGGATCGGGCAGACCGCGATGCATTGCGGTTCGTCGAAATAGCCGATGCACTCGGAACACAGGGCAGCGTCGATCCTGAACATGCTTTTCTTCTCGTTGATGGCGTCGTTCGGGCATTCGGTCTCGCAGGCCGCGCAGTTGGTGCATTCTTCGGAAACGATTTTGTAAGGCATGGTGATCTCCTTTAGGTAACAAAAAAATTAACCGCTAAAAAAATCGCAACCACTCAGGTCGGTTTTCTCCCTTCTCCCGCAGGCGGGAGAAGGGCCGGGGATGAGGGCGTTGGCATCACTGCAAGCGTTGCCAAAACGCAAGGTCCCTCACCCCAACCCCTCTCCCTGCACCCGCAAGGAGTGTCCCCGCCGAGAGCGGCGGCAAAGCCGCTCGCTCTGGCGAGACGGGAGAGGGGCTCACGCCGCATATTCACGAATATCTGAGTAATTACAAAAAATCCTACGCAGCCGTCGCCGCGACGGGCTGATCCTTTTCCAGCCGCTGCCTGAACCAGGCGATCAGGGACGATTCGATGTATTCATGGGCGTAAGCGTCCACCACTTCGATTCCCGCCGCAGCCAGATCCTTGCGCGGACACAGGCCGATCTTGGAAACGAACACCGCGGCGCAATCCTTGATCACGGCGGTCACGTCCTCCAGGATTTCTTCCTCGCCCCAGCCGCCCTGGCAGTAATGCTCCACCTTGCGATGGCCGACGAACTTGGCCCCGGCACCGGAAAGCTCGTAAATCTGGAACTCGCCGGCGTGGCCGAAATGCTCGTTGATACGGCTGCCGCCCTTGGTGGTGACAGCCACCAGCACTTTGTCTTCACCAGCCTGCCCGGCCATCGCTGCCAGTTCGGACGCGCGCGCCGTGTCCTGGTCGCGCCGCTCGCGTTCGACGTAAGCGCGGTAGGCCTGGCGCGGCTGCGGATCGTAGGCCACGTCCATCGCCGCGATCTTGTCCGTGGTGAATTCGGCGCCGCGATCTTCGCCCAGCAGGCCGACCGCATCGGCGCGGCATTGGCGGCAATGGCGCATCAGGTTCATGCCGCCCTCGCAGCTGTCCTGCAATACCTTCAGCTCCTGCGGCGTCGGGCCGCGCTGGCCGGTCAGGCCGTAATGGGTGCCGTGGGCCGGGTCGGAAATCAGCGGCATGATGTTGTGGAGAAAGGCGCCGCGCGACTTCACCGCCTTGTTCACTTCCGCCAGGTGCTGGTCGTTGACGCCGGGGATCATCACCGAATTCACCTTGACCAGGATGCCCTTCGCCGTCAGCATCTCGAGCCCCAGCATCTGGCGCTCGGTGAGGATTTTGGCGGCGTCGCGCCCGGTCCAGCGCTTGTGGTTGTAGAAGATCCACGGGTAAATCCGCTCGCCCACCTCGGGATCGAGCATATTTATGGTGATGGTGACATGATCGACGTTGAGGTCGGCTATGGCCTGCACGTGATCGGGCAGCGCCAGCCCGTTGGTGGACAGGCACAGCTTGATGTCCGGCGCGGCCTGCTGGATCAGGTTGAAAGTGTGGAAAGTCTTTTGCGGATTGGCCAGCGCGTCGCCCGGCCCAGCGATGCCGACCACCGAAAGCTGGGGAATCTCGGCCGCCACCGCCAGCACCTTCTTCGCCGCCATCTCGGGCGTGAGCTTCTCGCTCACCACGCCGGGCCGGCTCTCGTTGGCGCAGTCGTACTTGCGGTTGCAGTAGTTGCACTGGATGTTGCAGGCCGGCGCCACCGCGATGTGCATGCGCGCGAAGTGGTGATGCGCCTGTTCGCTGTAGCAGGGATGGTCCTTGACCTTGGCCCACACCTCTGGCGACATGTCGCTCGGCGCGGCGGAAGAGCCGCAGCTGGACTTGCCGGAACCGCCCTTCGCGCCGCAGCCCGAAGTCTGGGCCGCCTGGGGGGCAAATATGGGAATGACTTTTGGTGGCATCGCGTGGCTCCTTGTTGGCTTTGCCTGACTTTCTGCAACAAGCGTGCCACGCGGCGGTTTTGGGCTATATATTCATCAAAACATCAAGTTACGGAACATATTGAGGTTGTCTCGAATACGACAAAAGAGAGGTGGAGGGTGGGGAATGCGACACGGTCAAAGCCGACAACCTGTCCGGAACCATGCCACCCCTCTCCCCTAACCCTCTCCTGCACCCGCAAGGAGTGTCCCCGCCGAGAGCGGCGGCAAAGCCGCTCGCTCTGGCGAGACGGGCGAAGGGGACGAGGTCTCGCTTCGCGAGTTTCACGTTAAATGAGCGGTGCATCCGCGCGGGAATGACGAGTCACAATCCGCTCAATACCTTGATGTGTGCCGCCACGCTGCGGCCCAGCGCGTGCAGTTCGTAGCCGCCTTCCAGCGCCGACACGATCCGGCCCTGGGCGTGGCGCTCGGCGACCTCTTTGATCTGCTGGGTCACCCAGGCGTAATCGGCTTCCTTCAGCTTGAACATCGCCATGTCGTCCTCCCAGTGGGCGTCGAAGCCGGCGGAGACAAACACCATCTCGGGCCGGAAGCGCTCCAGCGCGGGCAGCCAGTTTTCGCTCACGGCCTTACGGAACGCTTCGCCGTCGGTGCCCGCCGGCAGCGGCACGTTGACGATGTGGTCGTTGCCGGTGTCGGCGCAGCAGTGGGGGTAGAACGGGTGCTGGAAAGTCGAGCAGAGCATGACGCGCGGGTCGTCGTGGAAGATTTCCTCGGTGCCGTTGCCGTGGTGCACGTCGAAATCCGCGATGGCGACGCGCCGAAGGCCGTATTGCTCGATGGCGTGCGCCACGCCGACGGCGACGTTGTTGAAGATGCAAAACCCCATGGCGCGGGCGGATTCGGCGTGGTGACCGGGCGGGCGAATGGCGCAGAAGGCGTTCTCCACCTTGCGCGCCATCACCAGGTCGGTCGCCAGCACCACGGCGCCGGCGGCGCGCAGGGCCGCGTTCAGCGTGTGGGGGTTCATCGCCGTGTCCGGGTCGAGGTAGGCCAGCCCTTCGGCCGGGGAGGCGGCGCGCACCGATTCGATGTACTGCGGCGCATGTACCCGCGCCAGTTGCTCGAAGGTGGCAAGCGGCGCATCATAGTGCTGAAGAAAAGGCAGCAGACCGGCGGCGATCAACTGGTCGTCGATGGCCTGGAGCCGCGCCGGACATTCCGGATGCAGCGGCCCCATGTCGTGCTTGAGGCAGTCGGGATGGTTGATATAAGCCGTATGCACGTCGCATCCTTTTGGATAGTCATCTATAATACACAAGAGAGAAGCCGCATTCCCGGCCCCGTCATCCGGCTGTAATCATACAACACTATAATTACCCCTAAACACCTCAAGAGAGCAAGCCATGGGACAGCATTACCTCAGCACCCTTTTCTCCCCCAAATCCGTCGCCGTGATCGGCGCCAGCGACCGCGCCGACTCGGTCGGGGCCATCGTGTTCAAGAACATGCTGGAGAGCGGTTTCAAGGGCGCGCTCTACCCGGTCAACCCGACCCACAAGGAAGTGCAGAACCAGCGCGCCTACGCCTCGATGGAAGAGATCGGCAAGCCGGTGGAGCTGGCGGTGATCTGCACCAAGGCCGAAACCGTGCCCGACATCATCGAAGCCTGCGGCAAGCACGGCGTGCGCGCGGCGGTGGTGCTGTCCGCCGGCTTCAGCGAAGTAGGCGCCCACGGCGCAACGATCGAACGCACCATGCTGGCCAACGCCAAGACCTACGGCGTGCGCATCATCGGCCCCAACTGCCTGGGCATCATGCGTACCAGCCTCGGCCTCAACGCCACGTTTTTCAAGGGCAGCGTCAAGCCCGGCAAGCTCGCGCTGGTGTCGCAATCCGGCGCGCTTTGCACCGCCATCCTCGACTGGGCGCCGGCCAACGACATCGGTTTTTCCAGCGTGGTATCGATGGGCACTTCCGCCGACGTGGATTTCGGCGAAATCCTCGACTACCTCGCCAACGACCCGCAGACCGAAAGCATCCTGATCTACGTCGAAGGCATCCACAAGGCGCGCGGCTTCATGAGCGCGTTGCGCGCCGCCGCGCGGATCAAGCCGGTGTTCGTGGTCAAGGTCGGCCGCCACGCCGCCGGCTCCAAGGCGGTGATGTCGCATACCGGCGCGCTGGTCGGCTCCGACGACGTGTTCGACGCCGCCCTGCGCCGCGCCGGCGTGGTGCGCGTGATGTCCATCGGCCAGCTGTTTTCGGCCGCCAAGGCGCTCGCCTCGCCGCACCGCTCCAGCGGCAACCGCCTGGCGATCATCACCAACGGCGGCGGCCCCGGCGTGATGGCCATCGACCACGCGGTCGATCTGGGCGTGAGCGTCGCCAGCCTGTCCGAACAGACCATCGAAGCCCTCAACAAGGTGCTGCCCGCCACCTGGTCGCACAACAATCCGGTGGACATCATCGGCGACGCCACGCCGGAGCGCTACCGCGACGCCGTCACCCTGTGCATGGAAGATCCCGGCGTGGACGGCGCGCTGGTGATCCTCACCCCGCAGGCCATGACCAACCCCCTCGAAGTGGCGAATTCCCTGATCGAAATCGCCGGCCACTGCAACAAGCCGCTTTTGACCTGCTGGATGGGCGACATCCAGATCGCCGAAGGGCGGGCGGCGTTCGCCCGCGCCAGCATTCCGTCATTCCGCACGCCCGAGGCGGCGGTCGAGGCCTTCTCCTACATCACCGCCTTCTACCGCAACCAGCGCCTCCTGGCGCAGACGCCGGGGCCGCGCTCGCACCGCGACGAACCGGACGTGGAAGGCGCACGCATGCTGATCGAAACGGTGCTGGCGGAACGGCGCAAGGTGCTGTCGGAAATGGAATCGAAGGCGCTGCTGGCGGCCTTCCGCATCCCGGTGGCGAGCACCGTGGTGGCCCGCTCCCCCGGTGAAGCGCTGCTGCTCGCCCAGCAGCTCGGCTTCCCGGTGGCGATGAAGATCAACTCGCCCGACATCACCCACAAATCCGACGCCGGCGGCGTCAAGCTCAACCTGATGAACGCCCCCGCGGTGCGCGCCGCCTACAACGAAATCATCAGCGAAGTGAGGAAGAACCGCCCCAACGCCCACATCGACGGCATCGCCATCCAGCCGATGGTGGTCAAGCCCAACGGCCGCGAGCTGATGGTGGGCGTCACCTCCGACCCGGTGTTCGGCCCGGTGATCACCTTCGGCGCCGGCGGCACCGCGGTGGAAGTGCTCGGCGACCGCGCCGTCGCCCT
The DNA here is from genome assembly GCA_028714315.1 of Sulfuricella sp. Lineage (GTDB taxonomy): Bacteria > Pseudomonadota > Gammaproteobacteria > Burkholderiales > Sulfuricellaceae > Sulfuricella. The sequence continues at coordinate 14,791 of JAQTMN010000016.1, forward strand.
GCCGCCGCTGAACGGATTCCTGGTGCGCGAACTCATCGCCGGCACGCGCATCTCCAAGCTGCTCGGCGCCTTCCGCCACATGCCGCCGATCCAGATGGAAGCGCTGGAAAGCCTGCTGCTGCGGGTTTCCGAAATGGTGTGCGAACTGCCCTGGCTTCGGGAAATGGACATCAACCCGCTGATCGTCGACGAGAACGGCGCGCTGGCCGCCGACGCGCGCGTGATGGTGGATTTCGCACCGATCTCCGGCGACCGCTACGCCCACATGGCGATCTACCCCTACCCCGCCCACCTCGTCACCGAATGGCAGCTGCCCGACGGCACCGAAATCACCATCCGCCCGATCCGGCCTGAAGACGCGGAGATCGAACAGGAATTCGTGCGCAACCTGTCCGAGGAAGCCAAGTATTTCCGCTTCATGAACACCATGCAGGAACTGTCGCAGACCATGGTGGTGCGCTTCACCCAGATCGACTACGACCGGGAAATGGCGCTGATCGCCATCACCGAAAAGGACGGCAAGGACGAGGAAGTGGGCGTCTGCCGCTACGCCACCAACCCCGACGGCGATTCCTGCGAATTCGCCTTGGTGGTGAGCGACCAGTGGCAGCACAAGGCGATCGGCCACAAACTGATGGCCGCCCTGATGGACGCCGCCCGCGACAAGGGCCTGAAAATCATGGAAGGCGAAGTGCTCGGCACCAACCACGACATGCTCCGGCTGGTCACGACCCTCGGCTTCACCATCGTCACCAGTGATGAAGATCCGGCGGTTAAGAGGGTGTATAGGGCGTTGTAGGCTGCACACCCCTTAGAAAAGGTTGATTCCAAAGGCTAAACTGAAATTTGACAAACAACATTAACTGGAGTTAATCAGCCTTGGATTCTCCGACTCTCAGATCGAGATCCTGTTGGCGCGCGGATGCGGGGAGGGGCAAGTCGTCAGTCTTTATGACGTTAAGATTTGCCCGCCTCCCATAATGGGCAATATCACCGTCATCTGAATATACAGTTGTTGCGTCATGCGCAGCTGCAATCACCACTATTTGCCAATCGAACTTAAACTTAGTTCTAGATATTTTGCGCTTGCTACCTGCATCTAACGCCTCCTCGAGCAACAACGCGCATTCCATCGCCGCTCTCGAATCGAATGAAGTAATTTGGAAGACGGATTTTCCAGAAAGCTTTTGGTGTATTGCCTCGCGCGCCCGACCAGCCCGTATCATCAACTCGGTAAGCGCCGGAGTAGGGATCAGTATTTTGGTGCGCTTTTTTTGAAGCTCTGCAACTAGATTATCAAGCCTTGCTCGACGATCACCTTTAAGACCCGGATTAAATAGGTCAATCAACACAGAAGCATCAAAAGCGACCGCCATCAATCCCCCCTCAATTTTCGAAGTTCAGCTTGTGGATCGTCCATCTCGTTCCACCGGTTTCCCTCAACTTGGCGCAATTCGTTGATGATTTGGTCAAGCGGGGCAACATCTAAAACTTCAAAACTTTTTATATCAAATTTCTCAAGTTCCCATTTACGCTCAGGCGTGCGGCACCACTGCCCAGTGCCGACGACGCGCAACGGCCGATCAAAAAGATGCGCCGCCAATTGACGAGCAAGATCGCGACTCGCTTGACACTTGTAAATTATTTTATTTTCACCTTCAACCCACACGGGAACCGAGTCGTCTTTGCCTCCGACACGGATGATAATTCCATCTAGATCCCCCTGCTCATGTACAACAACTTCTTCCGCAAGTGGAGTTTTTCTACCTGGAAAGTCAACAACAACCCCGCCGCGCTTTAATTTCAGAGTAGCCGAAGCGTTGTCATCTCGCAGCATACGATTTATTTCCTGATGAACTCGCTCCAATTCTGGTGGCGCATCGGGTCTACCGACAAGGTGAAGTCGAGCAGCGACTTTGGGCGCCGTTTCGTTGTCTACGGCAATTTCAGGGATAGCACTACCCTTGCGCACTTTTAAAAAATGAACATATTCTTTATAACCAAACATCGTCGATAATTTTGCCAAATATTCGGCGAGACGAGCCATTGGGAGCGTTTTTGGACTCCAAGCATCAATGCGAAAGTCGTAGTGAGTCAATTCATCCATGCCGCTTCACTAAACAATGATGACAAAAAATACCCAGTCGGGCATTGTCCTTGAATAAAATACCGAACGTCAATAGGCATAGAAAAAGCGTTCAGAATATGGAAATCACTAATAACCCGAGTTACTCAGTATATGCTCGAACCATAATAAATGGCGATATTTGGAACAACATGGAACCCACCCTCGCCCAACAGCAAACCCTGATCGAGTCGCTCCGCCGCACGCTGGAGCAGCCGGTCGAGGTGGTGGAAACCCACATCTCCTGGGTGCTGCTGGCCGGCGACTATGCCTACAAGATCAAGAAGGCGGTCAACCTCGGCTTTCTCGATTTCGGCACGCTGGAAAAACGCCGCTTTTACTGCGCGGAGGAACTGCGCCTCAACCGCCGCCTGGCGCCCGATTTATACCTGGAAGTGGTTCCCATCGCCGGCAGCGCCGAGCAGCCGGTGCTGGGCGGCGCCGGGCCAGCCATCGAATATGCCGTCAAGATGCGGCGTTTTCCCCAGTCCGCCATGCTCGATCAGGTGCTGCGCCGGGGCGAATTGACTGCGGCGACGATAGACGCCATTGCCCGCAAGATCGCCGGTTTCCACGCGTCCATCGCCGTCGCCGGCAGCGACAGCCCGTTCGGCACGGCGGAGCGGGTTCACCAGCCGGTGGCGGAAAACTTCGCGCAGATCCGCGCGCAGCGCGGCGGCGCATCGCACCCGGAACTCGGCGAACTGGAACAATGGAGCGAACGGGAATACCGGGCGCGGCAGGCGGCGTTCGCCGCGCGCAAGGCACGGGGTTTCATCCGCGAATGCCACGGCGACCTGCATCTGGGCAACATCGTGCTGATCGATGGCGAGGTGGTGCCGTTCGACGGCATCGAATTCAACGAAAACCTGCGCTGGATCGACATCGTCAGCGAGGCCGCTTTCCTGGCGATGGACCTGCAGGACCGCCAGCAGCCCCGGCTGGCGCGGCGCTTCCTCAATGCCTATCTGGAGCGAACCGGGGATTACGGCGGGTTGGAGGTGCTGCGCTACTACTTGGCCTATCGCGCCATGGTGCGCGCCAAGGTGGCCGCCATCCGCATCGCTCAGTCCGATCCGGCCGGCGCGGAGCAGGAGCAGCTGCAAAACATGCTAAACGGGTACATCGAGCTGGCGCAAGGCTACACCCGCCCCGGAAAGCCGTTTCTCGCCATCACCCACGGCCTGTCCGGTTCGGGCAAGACCACGGCCACGCAAGCCTTGCTCGAAGCGATGGAGGTTTTCCGCGTCCGCTCCGACGTGGAAAGAAAACGCCTGTATGGCCTGAAACCCGAAGCGCACAGCGCCAGCCGGACCGGCGTCGGCATCTACTCGCCGGAAGCGACCCGGCGCACCTACGGCAAGCTGGCCGGACTGGCGCGGGATATCGTTCTGTCCGGTTTTCCGGTGATTGTCGATGCCGCATTCCTGAAGCGCCGGGAGCGCGCCGCTTTTCGCGAACTGGCGCGGCAGCTGGGTGTCCCTTTCGCCATCCTCGACCTGACCGCCCCCGAGCAGCTGCTGCGGCAACGCGTCGAGCTGCGCCGGCAAGACGGGCACGACGCTTCGGAGGCGGATATCGCAGTGCTGGAAAGCCAGCTTCGTTTCGGAGAGGCGCTGGAAGACGACGAGCTGACCGGTGCGATCCCGGTGGATGCCGAAAGGGCGATAGACGCGGAAGAAATTACAAAGCGGCTGGAAAACCTGTTTCCAGCCGCTTCGGGTTAGAGATGAAGGCAGGCGCGAATCGCGCCTCGCGACTTATTTTCCGTTGAGAAAGGCCTCGATCTCGGCTTCAGCCTCGATCCAGTCTTGCACCGGGTCGCCCAGGAAACCCTGCCGCTCGGCGCGGAAGTAAGCGGCTTCGGCAACCATGCAATAGCGTTGCTCGGGAGTGGGGGTCGAATTTGCATTCAATGTTTTGGCGCGTTTCGCGGCAGGTTGCTTCGGCACCGCGTCGGCGGTTTTCTTCGCCGGAGCCTTGGCGGCCTTGGCTACAGCAGGCTGCTTCTCGGCAGCTTTCGCGTTGGCCGCAGTCTTGGTGACACTCGTGGTTTTTTTGGCGGTCGCCTGGGTTGTTGCCATAGCTATTCTCCTCCTGGTTCAGACGGGGTGATTAAACATTATTAAATATAGCGCAATTTCTCGAGCATAGGCGGATTTCATGACATTTTGATGAAATGCCTTGATTCCCCGCCTATTTTGCTTCGAGCGCCCCGTCCGCCCCGACCGAAAACCGGTCCCTCCGTTCCAGGCGATTCTGGATGTAGTGCTTGACCGTGATTCCCCGCCCTGAGGAATCAAAAACGATTTCGTAGTACTGATAGTTTTTGAACACTTCCTCGATGTTCAGGCTTTGGCCCGACTCCCACGGCTTCTGCCCTGAAACGAAGCTATCGAAGTAATAAGGCGTTTCCGGCTGGAATTTCTCCAGCAGATTCGCCGCGTCGGCGGCCAGCGGCAGCAGAACCGCGCAAATCGCGCCAACGATGCGTTTCATCTCCCGGAAACCGCCTTCAAGCCGTTCCACCCACCGTCAGCCCGTCGATGCGCAGGGTCGGCTGGCCCACGCCCACCGGCACGCTCTGGCCGTCCTTGCCGCAGGTGCCGACGCCGGGGTCGAGCGCCATGTCGTTGCCGATCATGGACACCCGCGTCAGCACGTCCGGCCCGTTGCCGATCAGGGTGGCGCCCTTGACCGGGTAGGAAATCTTGCCGTCCTCGATCATGTAGGCTTCCGCCGCCGAGAACACGAACTTGCCGCTGGTGATGTCTACCTGGCCGCCGCCGAAGTTGGCCGCGTACAGCCCGTGCTTGACCGACTTGATGATCTCGGCCGGGTCCTTGTCGCCGTTCAGCATGTAGGTGTTGGTCATGCGCGGCATCGGGATGTGGGCGTAGGATTCGCGCCGCGCGTTGCCGGTCGGCGCCACGCCCATCAGCCGGGCGTTGAGGGAATCCTGCATGTAGCCCTTGAGGATGCCGTTTTCGATCAGCACCGTGCACTGGGTCGGGTTGCCCTCGTCGTCCACGTTGAGCGAACCGCGGCGGCGGGCGATGGTGCCGTCGTCCACCACCGTCACCCCGGCGGCGGCGACGCGCTGGCCAACCTTGCCGCTGAAGGCGGAACTGCCCTTGCGGTTGAAGTCGCCTTCCAGGCCGTGGCCGATCGCCTCGTGCAGCAGGATGCCGGGCCAGCCGGAACCCAGCACCACCGTCATGGTGCCTGCCGGAGCGGGCCTCGCGTCGAGATTGACCAGCGCCTGGTGTACCGCTTTCTGCGCATAGTCGCGCAGCACCTCGTCGGTGAAATAGGCATAGTCGAAACGGCCGCCGCCGCCCGCGCTGCCCTGCTCGCGCTTGCCGCCGTCCTCGACGATGACCTGCACCGAAAGCCGCACCAGCGGCCGCACGTCCGACGCCAGCAAGCCGTCGTTGCGGGCGACCAGCACCACTTCGTATTCGCCGGCGAGCGAAGCCATCACCTGCGTCACGCGCGGATCGAGCGCTCGCGCATGCCTCTCCAGCCGCTCCAGCAAGGCGACCTTGTCGGCATCCTTGAGGCTGGCGATCGGGTCGTGCGGCAGGTAAAGCTGGGGCAGCGGCGCGCCGCGCACCGCAGGCGCCGAATTTCCCGCGCCCTGCCTGGCGATGGCGCGGGTCGCTTCGGCCGCCGCGGCCAGCGCCGGCAGGCTGATGTCGTCGGAATAGGCGAAGGCGGTCTTGTCGCCGGACACGGCGCGCACGCCCACGCCCTGGTCGATGCTGAAGCTGCCGGATTTGACCTGGCCTTCTTCCAGGCTCCAGCCTTCGGCGCGGGTGTACTGGAAGTAGAGGTCGGCGTAATCCACCTGGTGGGTCAGGATGCGGCCGAACACCTGCTGCAGCTCGCCCACGTCCAGGCCGTAAGGCGTCAGCAAAGTGGATTGGGCGGTGCCGAACAGCGGGTCGATCTGGGCGTAACTTTTCATGGGTTGGTCCGAATAAATTTAAACGTCAAAAAATCCTTGGCCGCGAAAAGGCGCAAAAAGCACAAGAATAGAGTCAAAACGGGGTTGCGGTTTTATTTTGTGGCTTTTGTGCCTTTTCGCGGCCAACAAAACCATCCGACAACCCGGCGCGCCCAGCGTTCCCCGCCTGCCTAGCAACTACGCAGGGTGCAACGTCAAAAATTCCTGGCCGCGAAAAGGCGCAAAAAGCACAAGAAAGAGTCAAAACGGGTTGCGGTTTTTTTGTGGCTTCTGTGCCTTTTCGCGGCCAACAAAACCATCCGACAACCCGGCGCGCCCAGCGTTCCCCGCCAGCCTAGCAACTGCGCAGGGTACAACGTCAAAAAATCCCTGGCCGCGAAAAGGCGCAAAAAGCACAAGAAAGAGTCAAAACGGGTCGCGGTTTTATTTTGCGGCTTTTGTGCCTTTTCGCGGCCAACAAATGCATCCGACAACTAGGCGCGCCCAGCGTTCCCCGTCGGGCTAGTAGTCAGCCAACCTGATTCACCGTGATCTGTGGGTCAGGCTTCAGCCTGACATGTACGGCTGAAGCCGTACCCACAACCCCCCCCCTGCCTTGACTGGCTACTAGCAACTGCGCAGGGTGCGGTGCGTCAGTGCCGGCAGGCTCTTGCGCAGGCTCGCCTGGTAGGCCGGGTTGACGTTGGCGATCACCACACCGGAGCCGCGCGGCAGGCGGTCGAGAATCACGCCCCAGGGATCGACGATCATGCTGTTGCCGTGCGTCTCGCGCCCTGACAGGTGGTAGCCGCCCTGCGCCGCCGCCACCACGTAGGCCTGGTTCTCGATGGCGCGGGCGCGCACCAGGGTTTCCCAGTGCGCCTTGCCGGTGGTTTCGGTGAAGGCGGACGGCACCACGATCAGGTCCACGTCGCCCATGGCGCGGTACAGCTCGGGGAAGCGCAGGTCGTAGCACACCGACAGGCCGATCCGGCCGAACGGTGTTTCCGCCACCACCACTTGGTCGCCCGGCTCGATGGTTTTGTCCTCGCGATATTTCTCGTTGCCCAGGTCGAGCCCGAACAAATGGATCTTGTCGTAGCGCGCCGCCAGCTTGCCCTTGTCGTCGTACAGCAGGCAGCTGTTGCGCACCTTGGTGGGAATGCTGGCCTCCAGCGGCACGGTGCCGACAACCCAGATCTTGTGCTTTTTCGCCATGGCGCCGAGGAATTTCTGCATCGGGCCCTTGCCTTCCGGCTCGCGCGCGGCCACGGTATCGCTCGCCTTCTTGCCCATGATCGCGAAAAACTCGGGCAGCACCACCAGCTTGGCGCCCTGCGCCGCCGCCATGCCGACCAGCCGCTCGGCCTCGGACAGGTTGGCGGCGACGCCGGGGCCCGACGCCATCTGCACCGCCGCGACGCGGCAAATGCCGGGCTGCGGCTTGGTGCGCGCCACGGGGGTGCGGGTTTTGGTCCTGGCGAAGCTCGATTTTGTTTTGGTCAGCATGTCTTCCTCTTCAAATTCCGTTTTCTGGTTTGCACTGTTCCGTGCCGGTTTCGCTCACTTTCGCTCGACCGCGACCGGGTTTTTTCCGCGCTTTATTACGTTGGGATTATCCCACGTTCCGGTGACGCTGTATTCATAGGCGGCGATCTGATCGATCGGATTTTTCAGCAATTTTTGCGCGAGCAGCGCCGTCAGGCCGACCACCGGCCCGCCCAGGAACGCGCCGGCAACCGACACGCCTTCGCCCAGCTGCGGCACCACCCGCACTTTCAGGTTCTGGGTTTCGCCGGCCAGGTCGGTTTCGCCCTGTATCTGGACCAGCGCCGCCGGCCCTTCCAGCGTGAGATCGTCGGTCTGCGCCACGCCGTGGGCGATGCGCGCGTCGCCGGCAATCGAATTGAAGGCGAATCCCTCGCTGAACACGTCGCGGAAATCCAGCGTCAGGCGCCGCGGCAGGGACTGCAAGCTGAGCAGCCCGAGCAGCTTGCCCGCGCCGGGTTCGATCTTGAGGAACTGGCCGGTCTTCGCTTCCAGTTTGAGGGTGCCGGCCAGCGTGGGGTAATCGATGCGCTGCGGGCCGCCGGCCCAGGAAAGTTGGCCGTCGAGCTTGGCGGTGCCGCGCTTGACCGTGTCCGGGTAGCCCAGCCGCGCCAGCAGCTTGCCCAGGTCCTGCGCTTCCAGATGCAGGTTGGCATGCGTCACCGGCCGGCGCCGCCAACTCTGCCACAGGCCATCCATGCGCATGCTGGCGTCGGGGTTGGTGATCAACAGTTTTTCGATGCGCCAGTCGTCGTTTTCCTGCACAGCCAGCAACTCGAGCTTGCCGAGTTTCTTCGGCCCGATGGTGAAATTGTCCGCGACCACGTCCAGCGCCGGCAATTCCGTCTCCTTGGGCGCTTCCACCGGCATCCCCAGCTTCGCCGGCGCCGGCTCGGGGATGGTCAACTGGGCGAGGCGCGCCTGCAACCGTCCGCGGCCCGCCGGGTTCCAGGTCACATTGCCGGCCAGTTCGCGGCTTTGCACGTTGGCCTGCCAGACGCCGCCCTGGGCCCGGGCGTTGATGTGCAGGTCGTTGAAGCGCTTGCCGAAGGCGTCGAGCGCGGCGAACTTCAGGTTCGCGCCGGCGAAGCCCGGCGTTGACGAAGCGCCGGTGGACTGGCCAAGCACCGCGCGCCAGTGGTCGAGGTCGAGCAGGGGCTGATCAACGGCCAGCCAAAGGCCCGGCTGGGGCGGCAGCATCGCCGTCCCGCCGACGTTGACGGCGCCGCGCTCGATGGTCGCCTTGCCGTCTTCCAGGCGGCGCGACAGCAAGACCGACAGGACCTTGCCGTAATTGACCTGGACCAGATCCTGTTTGGCGCCGGTCATTTTCTTCTCCACGCGCAGCGCGACCGCGTCGCCCGCCTTTTTGGCGAAAGGCGCCGGCAGGGTTGACGCCAGGCCCAGCAGCGGCGACTCCACCACCATGTCGGCCTGCTTCTTGCGCACCGCGATGAATCCCCGCCAGTCGGCCGTGCCGGTCAGGGAGCGGAGGGCAGGCTGGTCGCTCAGGCTGCGCAGCCCGGCCGCCGAGGCGCGGCCTTGCAGGCTGATGCGCACGCTGCCGTCTGGTTGCGTCTGGCCGCCGATGGTGAGCGGGCCGCCCAGCGCGGTAGCCTTGATCTGCGGGATGAAGACGGACGAATCGGTGAACTCCAGCCGCCCGTTCACCTGCTCCAGCGCCGGATAGTCCGGGCCGATGGCGACGCGGTTGTTGACGAACTGATAGCTGCCGGCGACGCCGGTATCCTTGCTGTGCCGGAGCGGAATTTTCAGGTGCAGCTTGAAGTCGCCGCTACCGCTCGCCGCCATGCCCTCGGTGATATCGTCGATCATCGCGCCGACCGGGCTGCGGTCGATGAATTTGAGCATGTCCGCGGTCGGCCCGCGCGCTTCGCCGTCCACTTCAAGGATTTCGTCGGTAGCCAGCAAGTTGGAGATAACCGCGCGCGTCTTGGCGATCTGCATGCCGTAGGTGTTGCCCTTGTGCGCCGTGATTTCCATGCGCGCGCCGCGGAACAGCAGGTCCAGCGCGATATTCTCGATTTTCGGCCAGCCCGGCACGTATTCCAGCGTGCCGCCGGTCACCTTGCCGGCCACCTCGAACACGCCGCGTTTGCCGTCGGCGAACGGAAAATCGGCCAGATTGCCCTTGAGGCGCAGCCGCACGTCGTCCGACCGCCCGCCGAGCAGCGCCACGTCGAGCCAGTCGCGCGCATCCTTGCCCACGATCAGCGGAATGTAGTGGCCGACCCGGCGCGCATCGGCGCGAGTCACCTGGCCGCTGAGATCGATCGCGCCCGGCGTGCCCGCGACGCTGCGGTAGCTGCCGGACAGCGTGCCCGCCAGATCGCGGTTGGCGAAGGAAGTGCCGCTCAGGTTCACGTCCACGCCGCCGTCCCGTTTGGTCCATTTTGCCTTGGCCGCCAAGGTGTCGAACTCCAGCGGCTGACGGAAAATCCCCGGAAAATCGGCCTGCGCGCCATGCGCGTCGAGCGCGAGCGTACCGCCTTTCTCGCTCGCGTCGAGGCTGCCGCCGAGACCGGAGAAACCCGGTATTTTTTCGTAAGGCTTCATGCCCAGCCCGGCGAACCGGCCCTTGGCGGCGTAATGCTGCGGCGCGCTCCAATCGCCGGCCCATTTGACCGACATATCCTGGAGACGCCCCTGAGGCGAGACCTCGGCCAGCCTGGCGCGCGTTTCCGGCGACAGCGGCAGCACGTCGGCCAGCTTCACCAAGGGTTCCAGGTAAAGGCCGTTGGCGCGGATTTCGCCTTCCGCGGCTTTCCTGCCTTGCGCGGGAACGTAGTGCACCAGCAAATCGGTGGCCGGCACGTTGACCCCGTTTTTCGCCACCAGGCTCAATTGCTCGGTGCTGAAATCGAACCCCGGCTGGAGTTCCCGCCAGCCCAGGCGGCCGCTCAATCTTTGCAGTTCGGCCTCGGGCAGATCCTTGCCAAGGCGGACGGCGACCTCGTTGAACCGGACGTCGGCGGTCAGCGCCGTGACTTTCCCGCCGCCGAAGTCGAGCCAGGCCTGCATGCCGCCGTAGCCCTGGCGCAATTCGAGCGGGAAGGCGATCCAGCGCTGCCAGGCGGCGATGTCGGCGCGATCCAGCCGGGCATAGACCCGCCCTTTCCAGGCCGCGAGGTCGGCCACTCGGCCGCCCTTCAAGTCGGCGCGGACGTCCAGCGGAGCGGCGAACTCCACCGGCGGAACGGCGTGCAGCCCGAACCGATGATGCTTGCCGCTGTTTTCCAGGCGCAAATCGACCTGGTTCATGATCAGCGACGGCGCTTGGCGCTTGTCGTCGCGCCATTCCACCGTCGCGTTGCGCACCACGATGCGGGACTGGCGCAACAGCCAGTCGGCGAAACCGCTTTCGCTTTCCGGCTGGTTGAGCTCGATGCCGGCGATGAACAGATGGCCCCCGGCATCGCGCCGGACGATCAACGCCGGGTCGCTGATTTCGAGGGAGCGCATGCTCACCTCGCCCAGCAGCAGCGTCCACCACGACAAGGTGCCTTCGACGTGCTGGAGCACCAGCGCGGGCAGGCCCTGCCGGTCGTACACCTGGATTCCGCGCAGCGCCAGGTGCGGCCGCAGGCCTTCCCAGCCCGCGCCGATCGCGCCGATGGTCACGCGCTGGCCCGAAGCGCGGGTGATCGAAGCGGCGATATCCTCGCGGTATTGGCCGATGTTGGGCAATATCCAGTAGCGCAGCGCCACCACCGTCGCGGCGAACGCCATCCCGGCCAGGAACAAGGCCAGAAACAGGATGCGGCGACTCCAGTGCCAGTAGGTTTTGAGCATACGCCTGTCGGAAAAATAAACCGCGAGGGCGCGGAATGCGCCCTCACAGCCTGATTATAACCCGGCAGGTTGCTTGGTGAGGGGTGGACAACGAGATGGCTGCATAAGTAGGTCGGACGCCCCGAGCCCGAAAGTCAGGCGTGCGGCCGGAATTATTCTAAAAAACGCGGTTAACCACGGGGTTCACGGGGAACACGGAGATAAAATCAACTTGTTGCGTGTTTTGCCCATGTCACCCATTGGGTGACGAAGGTCGAATTCAAAACCCCACGCCGTTCCCCGTGCGCCCCGTGTTCCCCGTGGTTCAAATGGGGTTTTTAGGATTATCGGGACGCACCTGACGGCGTGTCGCGCATGGGCAAGGAATTATCAGCAAGGGGTGCCCGACCTACGGTTGTTGCGACAGCGCGCGCAGCAAGGCTTTGACCAACCGCTTCTTGGTGGCGTCCAGGCCATGGAAAGCCTGGAGCAGCGCGGCGTCTTCCGCGCTGAGGTCGTCACGCGGGGCGGATTGCGCGCGGCCAATCTGCTTCATGTCCTCGCGCGTCCCATAGCGCGGCTCGGGTTGCGCGGCGAGTTGCTTCGCGTTTTCGGGCGCGCCATGGCGTAGCCAGTGGGGATCGAGTCCCAGCCAGCCCGCCAGGGTCAGGATTTTGTCATCTGCAGGCAGGGCATCGCCGTTCAACCACTTGTGCGCCGCCTGGGTGGAAACCGGCTGGCCGTCGTAGCGCAAATTGAACTTCAACGCGAGTTGGGTCGGGCCGCGCACCCCCGCCCGTTCGAGCGCAAAGCGCAAGCGGCCGGCGAAAGCCCGGTTCTTTTCTTTTCCATGCATTCAACCATTTTCAACCACATCCACAGCACATCAATCAACCGTAAACCGCGCTGTCTGGCATTGCATCAACCACGTGGTTGATGCAATGCCGCGCTTTCCGTATGATGAAGCCGAATTGTCGGATTGTGGTGAAGCATGGAAGCACAAAAGGTTCTATGTCGATGCGCGGAAGGCCGCTGTTTCCTGGAAGAAGACGCCGCCCGTTCCGGGCAAAACCACGCGGCGAGCAAGGATGGAAACGGTTTGCAGCGTAATACGGCGCTGCTCGACAAGCTGGAAATCGAACGACTCCGGCAAAAAGACGAATGGATGGAAAGCCTGGGGGTGCAGGGAACCTGCCAGGTAAACTGCCGCCGGCAGGCCAAAAAATCCGGGGGAACGTAACGCTCAACCCGGCTAACGGTCATGGCGAATCGCCGCCCCGAATGATGAAACAGCGACCTTGTGGGTCAGGCTTCAGCCTGACTTGTACGGCTGCGCCCTAAAGGGCACAAAGCCGTACCCACAACCGCGAGTTTCACGTTAACCCACCAGCCCGACCCCACACTTCTCCGCAGCCGCCCGCAACGCCCGATCCTGCGTCGCCAGCGGCAATCCCTCGCGCATCGCCAATTCCAGGTAGGCCGCATCGTAGGAACTCAACCGCTGCTCGCGCGCCAGCGCCAGGATGCCGGCGAACGCATGCTGCGCGGTGGCGCCATCGACCTGAATCGGAAGCGCCCCAAGTAAGGCGGCGAAACGGCTTGTCCTGGCCTCATTGCTGCGCCCCCTTCGCTCGCCGACCAGCATGACGTTGGCTACTTCCAACGGCCAGATCGAGGGCACCAGCGCTTCCTCGTCGGCAAGGCGTTCCAGGATCGAAGACGTATAGTCACTGGCCTCGTCCTCGAAATACCATGCCATCACCACCGAATTGTCCAGCACGAAACGGTTCAACGCCGCCCCTCCTCGATCATCTCGCGGATCGACATGCCCGAGGAGTAGCCCCTGGCAAATCCTTTCAACTCGCCAATCACCGCACGAATATCGCGTTTGACCACCGACGTGGCAGGCACCAGCATGGCCACCGGGATACCATGCCGGGTAATGGTGACGCGCTCACCCTGCTGCACGCGCTCCAACAGGCTGGGCAAATGGGTTTTTGCCTCATAGGCGCCGACTTCCATGATTTTCTCCAAATTCAGACCAGATCAGACCAGTCTATGCCGGTCAATCCATTTCATCAAGTTAAGCCTGAGCCAAATTCCGGACATAAAAAAACCGCAGCGAACCTCGCGGCTCGCTGCGGTGATTTTTTGCAAAAACCAGCCTTACTTCACTGCCTGCTTCAACTGCTCCAGGATCGCCGGGTTTTCCAGCGTGGAGACGTCCTGGGTGATTTCCTCGCCCTTGGCCAGCGCGCGCAGCAGGCGGCGCATGATCTTACCGGAGCGGGTCTTGGGCAGGTTGTCGCCGAAGCGGATTTCGTCGGGCTTGGCGATCGGGCCGATTTCCTTGCCCACCCAGTCGCGCAGTTCGGTGACGATCTTCTTCGCCGCGTCGCCCTCGGGACGGGCGCCTTTCAGCACGACGTAGGCCACCACCGCCTCGCCCTTGATGTCGTGCGGCTTGCCCACCACGGCGGCTTCCGCCACCAGCGGGTTGGCCACCAGCGCGGATTCGATCTCCATGGTGCCGAGACGGTGGCCGGAGACGTTGAGCACGTCGTCGATCCGCCCCATGATCCAGAAATAGCCGTCCAGGTCGCGGTTGGCGCCGTCGCCGGCGAGGTAGTACTTGCCGCCCAGCTCTTCCGGGTAGTAGCTCTTCTGGTAGCGGTCGGGGTCGCCGTAGATGGTGCGGATCATCGACGGCCAGGGGCGCTTGATGACGAGGAAGCCGCCCTTGCCTTTTTCCACGTCGTGGCCGGCTTCATCGACGATCGCCGCCATGATGCCGGGCAGCGGCATGGTGCAGGAGCCGGGCTTGAGGCCGTGCACGCCGGGCAGCGGGGTGATCATGTGGCCGCCGGTTTCGGTCTGCCACCAGGTATCGACGATCGGGCAGCGCGCCTGGCCAACGGTGTTGTAGTACCACATCCAGGCTTCCGGGTTGATCGGCTCGCCCACCGTGCCCAACAGGCGCAGGGAGGAGATGTCGTACTGCTTGGGCAGGTCGGCGCCGAGCTTGATCAGGGAACGGATCGCGGTGGGCGCGGTGTAGAACACGCTCACCTTGTGGTCCTGGATCATTTTCCAGAAACGGCCGGCGTCGGGATAGGTCGGCACGCCCTCGAACATGATTTCGGTGGCGCCGACGGCGAGCGGGCCGTAGGTGACGTAGGTATGGCCGGTGATCCAGCCGACGTCGGCGGTGCACCAGAACACGTCGCTGTCCTTGTAGTCGAAGGTCGCGCGCATGGTGTTGACCGCATGCAGCAGGAAGCCGGCGGACGAGTGCTGCACGCCCTTGGGCTTGCCGGTGGAGCCGGAAGTGTAGAGGATGAACAGCGGATGCTCGGCGCCGACCCATTCCGGCTCGCAGGTATCGGCCTGGCCCTTGATCACATCATGCCACCACAGGTCGAGCGCGGCGTTCCAGGCGGTTTCGGCGGCGGTGCGCTGATACACCACGACATTCTTCACGCATTCGCAGCCGCCCATGGCGAGCGCCTCGTCCACCGCCGGCTTCAGCGCCATCGCCTTGCCGCCGCGGAACTGGCCGTCGGAAGTGATGATCAGGCTGGCGGCCGCGTCGGTGATGCGCTCATGCAGGCTCTTGGCGGAGAAGCCGCCGAACACCACCGAGTGGATCGCGCCGATGCGCGCGCAGGCCTGCATCGCGACCACCGCCTCGATGCTCATCGGCAGGTAGATGACGATGCGGTCGCCCTTCTTCGCGCCGAGCGCCTTGAGACCGTTGGCGAACTCGCAGACGCGGTGGTACAAATCCTTGTAGGAGATTTTGGCGACGCTGCCGTCGTCCGCCTCGAAAATGATCGCGATCTTGTTCGGCTGGGTTTCCAGGTGCTTGTCCAGGCAGTTGTAGGAAACATTCATTTCGCCGTCGTCGAACCATTTGTAGAACGGCGCGTTGCTCTCGTCCAGCACCTTGGTGAAGGGCTTTTTCCAGACCAGCAGTTCTTTCGCCAGCCCGGCCCAGAAACCTTCGTAATCCGTCTCGGCCTGCTGGCATAGCGCCAGATAGCCTTCCATCCCCTTGATATTGGCTTGTGCCTTGAATGCCTCAGCCGGTTCGAACAACCGGTTTTCGGTCATGACGGATTCGATCGACGACATGTTTTCTCCTGTTTATTTTGATACGATGCGGTGAATTATAGGTGGATGATATCGCTTTTATTGATTGATGCAAGCCCGACTAAACTGATTTTCGTCAAGGCGATATCCGATCAATTAGTCTTATAGATAAGTTGTATATTAGATCAGGCGCAATCATACCAAGATGGACAACTCCAGGCAAAGCCCCCCGCCGCGACCGGACGCGCAGATCGAGACAGCCCTCGGTCTCAGCCGCTACGCCCGGCGCCTGACGCAAAGCGACCCCGCCGCGCTCGACCGGCTGCGCGCCACCCTGTTCGAACCGTGGGACGCGCCGGCGATGCAGGCCGTTCTCGACGGCGCGGTGGCGGACGAAGCCGCGCTGAAGAAAACCCTGCGCGACTTGCGCCGGCAAGTCATGCTGCGCCTGATCGTGCGCGACCTGGCCGGTTTGGCCGACCTACGCGAAGTCATGGCGACCGCCTCGACCCTGGCGGAAGTCGCGGTCGGCTTCGCCCTCTCCCGGCTCGACGGCTGGCTGCGGCAGCAGTACGGCGCGCCCATCGGCGAGGACAGCGGCCTCGCGCAAGACCTGGTGGTGGTGGGCATGGGCAAGCTCGGCGGCGGCGAGCTCAACGTCTCCTCCGACATCGACCTGATCTTCGCCTACCCGGAAGAAGGCGAAACCGCCGGGCCGCGCCAGAGCGAAGCGGGTCAGAGCCAGATCAGGATCAGCAACCACGAATATTTCGCCCTGCTCGGCAAGAAACTGATCGCCGCCCTCAACGAGGCCACGGCGGACGGCTTCGTCTTCCGCGTCGATATGCGGCTGCGGCCCTACGGCGACGCCGGGCCGCTGGTCGGCAGCTTCGCCATGCTGGAAAACTACTACCTCACCCAGGGCCGCGAGTGGGAGCGCTACGCCTGGATCAAGGGCCGCCCGCTCAGCGGCAGCCGCGCGGACGAGCTGACCGGCATCCTGCATCCGTTCGTGTTCCGCAAATACCTCGATTTCGGCGCCTTCGCCTCGATGCGCGAACTGCACGCGCAAATCCGCCAGGAGGTCGCCCGGCGCGACATGCGCGACAACATCAAGCTCGGCCCCGGCGGCATCCGCGAGGTCGAATTCATCGCCCAGGTTTTCCAGCTGATCCGCGGCGGCAGGGAACCCGCGCTGCAAACCCGCTCTACCCTGACCGCGCTCGACCGGATCGAGCAAGGCGGCCGCCTGCCGCCGCAAACCGTGGCCGAACTGCGCGACGCCTATTTTTTCCTGCGCAACCTGGAGCATCGGCTGCAATACCTGGAAGACGCCCAGACCCAGACCCTGCCGGCGAACGACGCCGACCGCGCCATCATCGCCGCCGCCATGGGCTTTGGCGATTACGCCGGCTTCCTCGCCGCGCTGAACGCGCACCGCGGCCGCGTCAACCGGCATTTCGAACAAGTCTTCGCCGCGCCGCAAAGCGCACCGGGCGACCATCCCCTGGCTGACCTTTGGCGCGCTCCGCCGGACGACGAAACCGCCGCCGCCCGCCTCGCCGAACAAGGCTACCGCCGCCCCGCCGAGACCTGGCAGCGCCTCGGGCGCACCCGCGAGAGCGGCCGCTACAGCCAGCTCCCGGCCGACAGCCGCGCGCGCTTCGACGCCCTGCTGCCGCCGCTGATCGAAGTCGCGGGCAACTTCCCCAACCCGGACGAAACGCTGGAACGCATCCTGCGCCTGCTCGAAGCCGTCAGCCGGCGCGGCGCCTACCTCGCCCTGCTGCTGGAATACCCGCAAACCCTCAACCAGGTGGCCAAGCTCGCCAGCGCCAGCCCGTGGGTATCGGACTACCTGACCCGGCACCCGATCCTGCTCGACGAACTGCTCGACACCCGCAGCCTCTATGCCCCGCCGGATCGGGGCAAACTCGAGGCCGAACTGGCCGAACTGCTGGAAGCGGCCGCCGGCGATGTCGAACGGCAGATGGACATCCTGCGCCATTTCAAGCAGGCACAGGTGTTTCGGCTGGTCGCGCAGGATCTGGCCGGCATCCTCCCGTTGGAAATCCTGAGCGACCGGCTATCCGAGCTGGCCGACCTGATCCTGGACCAGACCCTGCGCCTCGCCTGGAGCGGTCTGCGCGTCAGGCACCGCGAAACGGCGCGCTTCGCGGTCATCGCCTACGGCAAGCTGGGCGGCAAGGAACTGGGCTACGCCTCCGACCTCGACATCATTTTCCTCTACGACGACGATGCCGACGAAGCGCCCGAAACCTACGCCCGCCTGGCGCAGCGCATCAATGTCTGGCTGTCCACCGCCACGCCCGCCGGCATGCTCTACGAAACCGACCTGCGGCTGCGCCCGAACGGGGCGGCCGGCCTCCTGGTCAGCTCGGTGGCGGCGTTCGAGGAATACCAGAAAAAACAGGCCTGGGTGTGGGAACATCAGGCCCTCACCCGCGCCCGCTATTGCGCCGGCGACGCCACGGTGGGCGCGGCATTCGAGCGCATCCGCGCGGACGTGCTGCGCCAGGAGCGCGATCCGGCGATGCTGCGCGAAGCCGTGCTGGACATGCGCCAAAAAATGCTCGACGGCCACCCCAACCCGAGCGGCCTGTTCGACCTCAAGCACGACCGCGGCGGCATTGTCGATGTCGAATTCATCATGCAATACCTGGTGCTGCGCCACGCCCACGACCATCCAGAACTGACCCGCAACCTGGGCAATCTCGCCCTGCTGTCAATCGCCGCCGAACTCGGCCTGATCCCGCCGGACCTGGCCCGACAAACACGCGACAGCTATCGCGAATTCCGCCTCCTGCAGCATCAGCTGCGACTGCAGGGCGCCGCGCAAGCCAGGGTCGGCCGGAGCAAGGCGGCGTGCCACGCTACGGCAGTGGAAGAGTTATGGGCGACTGTTTTCGGCGCTGAAAGCTGTTGAGGGTGCGGCCAGCCCGTCAGCGAGGTTGGCTGGCTTTCCACGTGACGAATTGGGAAGGCCGCAAACCATAGCGGGCGAGTACGCCCTCGTGTAGCCGCCTCAACTCTTCCACGATCAGCGCCCGCACGCTATTGCGCTCGTTCTCGGGAACTTGGGCATCCACTGCGTGGCCGATGATGGAGAGCGCATCACACTCCGGCTGAGTCACCACCTCGCGTATCGTTTGCTTGACGAGGTCTCGCCACGCAAGGCGAACCGGATCGGGTTCGGCCAAATCCTGCTTGATGGCCAGATATTCCTGCGACGATCGTTCATAAGCCCAGACGTAAAGGTCACGCAACAGTTCCACCCGGGTCATTTCATAGACGCCAAGGATGGCACGGCTATAGGCATGCTCCGGCACATCGAGAAAGGTCAGCGGACACAGATTGGCGCGAAACAGCGGCAAATTGGCTGCAAGTCGTGATGTCCGTTTGTTGATATCGGAAAACGGCTGCAAATAGGGCAGATGCACCATCATGAAGAAGGACTGCTCGAATGGGTCGGCAATCCGATTGGCTTTTCCGAGCAACACATCCAGCTGGTCATCTATTTGCTGGGGCGTCGACAACGGACGATAAACGCTCTTGCTTATGTCCACCGCATGCCGGCGAATCCTGCCTTCGTCGGCCGGATTGGGGAGCAAGTTTTCCGCCAGCGCACTGTGCAAATTCATCAGCGTGTAGCGGTTGAATTCGGCCGTATCGATATTCTCGACCAGCAATTCGATCGCCGTCTTATGGTTCACGATCATCTGCGTTTCGATGGCTGCTTTGCCCTGCGCCGCCTTGCCGTGCTCGATCAGTTCGCGGGTATCGAGCCGGGAGTAGGTGTTTCCCTCCAGATGGCTTGACGCCCAAGACAAATCGATCAGCAACCTGTTCAGGATGTCGCGGCTGTATGTGCCAGCCGGCGCGCCGATCTGCGACGTTCTCCCGGTGTTGTGCAGTTGCCGGCGCAGCGGCTCGGAGAGGTACCAGGTTTTGTTCGGCTGGTATGCATCGAGAAAGTCGCGCTGGTAGCCCACTGGCGTGCGTGCCTCGAATGGCCGTTCGATATAGGCAAGGATATCCCTGCTGTCGGCCGACAATGGGATGGAATCGGGAAAGGTGTCGGGCTGGGACGCTGCCGCAACCACGTCGATGGCGCGGCCTGCGAAATAACGACGAGCACGCCCCTCGCCGCTGGCTGTGATCTGGCCAGCCTCGATCATCCGGCTGATCCGGCGCTGTGCGGTCCTACGCGCGACACCGGGATGCCGCACCAATAATTCAGCGAGCGTCAGCCCGGCAGGGGACACCTCAATACTGCGCAACAATTCGGTTGTAAAGGGCATAACGTGGCATCATTCGATCGTTTTATGGCGCAATTGTGGCGCAGTTTTTGAAACCGCGCCAGTTTTATGGCGTGGTTTAACTTAAGCCGCGCCATCCACCAAAACTATTGCAGAGTGCGCCAGCATTTTGTTGTACACAATCGGGATCGACATGCGCACCATCTGATTAGGGCCTTCCCGGATAAGACCCGAGCACCTCGTCGTTCTGGGCTGAACCCGCAAGAAATTCAGGGAAGCGCGTTTTTTAGGTACAATTAGCCCATTCGAACAATTTTCTGGAGTTAGCAAGCATGTCTATGTCCGACCGCGACGGCCTGATCTGGTACGACGGCAAGATGGTGAACTGGCGCGACGCCACCACCCACGTCCTGACCCATACCCTGCACTACGGCATGGGCGTGTTCGAGGGCGTGCGCGCCTACAAGACCGACAAGGGTCCCGCGATCTTCCGCCTGCAGGAGCATACCGACCGCCTGTTCCGCTCGGCGCATATTCTCGGCATGAAAATGCCGTTCGACAAGGAAACCGTGAGCCAGGCGCAAAAAGACGCGGTGCGCATGAACAATCTGGAATCCGGCTACATCCGGCCGATGGCGTTTTACGGCGCGGAAGCGATGGGCATTTCGGCCAAGTCGCTGTCCACCCACCTGATCGTCGCGGCTTGGCCGTGGGGCGCCTATCTCGGCGCGGAAGCGCTGGAGCACGGCATCCGCGTCAAGACTTCGTCGTTCAGCCGGCACCACGTCAACGTCACCATGTGCAAGGCCAAGGCCAACGGCAACTACATGAATTCGATCATGGCCCACCGCGAGGCCGAGCACGACGGCTACCAGGAAGCGCTGCTGCTCGACGTGGACGGCTTCGTCGCCGAAGGCTCGGGTGAGAACATCTTCATCATCCGCAACGGCAAGCTTTACACGCCGGACCTGACCGCCGCGCTGGAAGGCATCACCCGCGACACCATCATCCAGCTCGCCGGCGAGATCGGCCTGCCGGTGATCGAAAAGCGCATTACCCGCGATGAAGTCTACTGTGCCGACGAGGCGTTCTTCACCGGCTCGGCGGCCGAAGTCACGCCGATCCGCGAACTCGACAACCGCGCCATCGGCAACGGCGACCGCGGCCCGATCACGGCCCGGCTGCAGGCGATGTATTTCGACTGCGTCACCGGCAAGGCGGAAAATCACCTGGATTGGCTGACTTTGGTTTAAGGAGCGCGCCATGCAAGGCACCGAAATCAAATCCCGCTACTACGAGGTCACCGCGGCCGATCTGCCGCTGCACTGCCCGCTGCCGTCGATGTCGGCCTGGAACGGCCACCCGCGCGTTTTCCTGTCGATCGAAAAAACCGGCGAGGCGATGTGCCCGTATTGCGGGACGGTTTACAAGCTCAAGGGCGATCTGCCCAAGGGGCATCATTAAGAACACATCGAACCGCAAAGGCGCGAAGGCGCAAAGAAAACCCATCCAGGCATTCTTTGCGCCTTCGCGCCTTTGCGGTTGCCTTCAAATAGCCCTTTGACGCCCAAAATCCTCATCATCGCCCCCTCCTGGGTCGGCGACGCCGTGATGGCGCAGCCGCTGCTGCGGCGCCTGCGCGAACAGCGGCCGGATGCGGCGATCGACGCGTTCGCGCCGGCCTGGGTCGCGCCGGTGCTGGAGCGCATGCCGGAAATCCGCCGCGTGATCATCAACCCCCTCGCCCACGGCGAGCTCAGCGTCGGGCTGCGCTGGAAGCTGGGGCGCGCCTTGCGGCTGGATCGTTACGACCACGCCATCGTCCTGCCCAACTCGCTCAAGTCGGCACTGATCCCGTTCTTCGCCGGCATCCCCTTGCGCACCGGCTTCAAGGGCGAGATGCGCTACGGCCTGATCAACGATGTCCGGCACCTGGACAAACAGGCGCTGCCCTTGATGGTGGAGCGCTTCGCCGCCCTGGCGGAGCATCCCAAGGCCTCGCCGCGGCGTCCGCTGGAAAATCCTCGCCTCGCCGCCGACACCGAACAAGTGCAGACCACACTCGCCAAGCTCGACCTGGCGCCGCAAAAACCGGTCGCGGCATTTTGCGTCGGCGCCGAATACGGCGCGGCCAAGCGCTGGCCGGCGGCGCATTTTGCCGAACTGGCACGAAAACTCGCGGCGGCAGGCCACGAAGTCTGGCTGCTCGGCTCCGCCAAGGATGCCGAAATCGGCGCCGAGATCGAACGGGCCAGCGGTGGCGCGGCGCGCAACCTGTGCGGCAAGACCGACCTGGCCGCGGCCATCGACCTGCTCGCCGCCGCCGACTTCGCGGTGGTCAACGATTCCGGCCTGATGCACGTCGCCGCCGCGCTCGACAAGCCGCTGATCGCGATTTTCGGCTCGTCCAGCCCCGGCTTCACCCCGCCTTTGTCGGACAAGGCCCGCATCGTCAGCCTGAACCTGCCGTGCAGCCCCTGCTTCAAGCGCGACTGCCCGCTCGGCCACTTCGACTGCATGATGCGGCTGACGCCGCAGCGGGTATTCGATGAGATAATGGCGGCTACACTTGAGGGGCAGTACAAGGTTCAAGGGGCGAGGACCGACCTGGACTTGACCTTGCCCCTTGGACCTTGAACCTCGACAAGAAAACCAGGAAATTCAATGACCACTCCGAACGGATTCGAATTCATCGAAGGCTTGGCGAAGGAACTTTCCGCCAAAAGCCTGGTTTTCCCGACTTCGCTGAATATCACGATGCGCATCCGCCAAGCGCTCAACGATCCCAATTCTTCAACCGAAAAAGTGGCGCATATCGTCGGCGCGGAGCCGGTGCTGTCCGCCCAGTTGCTGCGTCTGGCCAATTCCGCAGCCATGAACACGGGCGGCAAGACGATCACCGATCTGCGCACCGCGATCACCCGGCTCGGTTACGCCCTGGTTCGCAACGTAGCGATTTCGGTAGGCATGCGTCAACTCGCGGAAGCCGATCAGCAGGGCGCGACCCAGCCCCGCATCGAAAGATTGTGGAAGCACTGCACCCTGGTCGCCGCGCTGGCCTACGTGCTGGCGAAGACCAAAGCCCGCCTCAATCCGGACGAGGCAATGCTGGCGGGAATGCTGCACGACATCGGCAGTTTCTACATCCTGACCCGCGCAAAGAATTACCCGGATCTGTTCGCGGACGAGGCGGCTCTCGATGACATTGTCCAGCAATGGCACGCCGAAATCAGCCAGGTGATCCTGGAAAGCTGGGAAATACCGGAAGGAATTGCCGCCGCCGTGCGGGATCACGAGCGGCTCGATCGTACCCACGCCGGTCCGGCGGATTTGACCGATGTGATCCTGGTCGCCAACATGCTCGGCTGCCAGGCAAAACCCTGCGCCCCCGAAAACTTCGACTGGGAAAAGGCCCCATCGGCTTTCGAACGGCTGAAACTGGACCAGGAGACCTGCGCCGCGGCGATGCAGGAATCGGAAGAAGAAATCAAGCTGATCGCTCAGGCGCTGGCGGGATAGAACAAAACCCATAGCCGCGAAAAAGCACAAAAGGCACAAGGGGAAACCCCTCTTTTTTGCGTTTTTTGTGCCTTTTTGCGGCTATGAAGTTTTACCTTTTTAACCCCTCGAGAATCAAAGCGTCTTCGAAAACCTCGGCCCGTCTTCCGACTGCTGCTTGAGGTAGGCATCGAACGGCATCGCGATGTTGCGCAGGAAGAAACGTCCGGCCTGGGTCACGGCGATTTTTTCCGGCTGGAGCGTCACCAGGCCGTCGGCCTCCATCTCAACCAGACCGGCCAGGGCATCGGCGAAATGGCGGTCGAAATCGATCCCCCAGGTCTGGCCGAATTCCGCCTTGTTCAATTCCAGGTCGCACATAATGCGGGTGATGGCGTCGCGCCGCAGCTTGTCCTCCTGCGTCACGCGCAGGCCGCGTTCGACCGGCAGATGGCCGCCGCCGGTCAGGTTGTAATAGTCGGACAGCTTCTTCACGTTCTGCACGAACACGTCTTCGGTCTGGCTGATGGACGAGGCGCCGAAGGCGTAGATATCACAATTCTTGTGGGTGGTGTAGCCCTGGAAGTTGCGGTACAGGGTCTTCTTTTGCTGCGCCTGGACGATTTCGTCTTCCGGCTTGGCGAAGTGGTCCATGCCGATGTAGATATAGCCGGCGGCGGTGAGCTTGTCCAGGATCAGCTGCTGCAGCGCGAGCCGGGTTTGCAGGCTGGGCAGGTCGGATTCGATGATCAGCTTCTGGTGCTTCTTCATCCACGGCACGTGGGCATAGTTGAACACCGCCAGCCGGTCCGGCCCCATCGCGACGATCCTGTCCAGGGTGTCGCGGAACGTCTCCACGGTCTGGTGCGGCAAACCCACCATCAAGTCCATGTTGACGCTGTGGAATCCTTCCTCGCGCATCCAGCCGTACACCTGGCGGATCAGGCTTTCCGGCTGCACCCGGTTGACCGCGCGCTGCACCGTGTCGTTCAGGTCCTGCACGCCCAGGCTGATGCGGTTGAAGCCGGCCTGTTTCAGGGCGCGCACATGGTCGCGGGAAAGCTCGCGCGGATCCACCTCGCAGCCGGTTTCGGCGTCGGCGGCGATGGTGAAGCGGCTCTCGATATGGGCGAACAAACGGCGGATGTCGTCGGGCACCAGATAGGTCGGCGTGCCGCCGCCCCAATGCAGTTGCCGAGCCACGCGCGCGGGATTGGTCAGCGCCGCGACCCGGTCGATTTCCTGGAACAGGTAGCCCAGGTATTCCGTCGCCCGGTTGTAGTTCTTGGTCGCCACCATGTTGCAGCCGCAGTAATAGCACAGCGTGTCGCAAAACGGGATGTGCACGTAGAGCGACAGGTCGCGCCCCTTGTCCTGGGTTTGCCGGATTTCCTCCAGCCATTCCTTCTCACCGAAGGCGTCGGTGAAATAGGGCGCGGTCGGGTAAGACGTATAGCGCGGGCCGGCCTTGCTGTATTTTTCGAGGAGGGATGTGGAGAGGTGCATGATGGCGGGGTTCGGAAATAGGTGAGAGAGTAATTATACCCTGACTCGAAACCGCCTTGGAACCGCTTGCCGCCGGGGCGGCGGATTATTCGCCGCCGACTCGGGACGACGCCCCCTCCCCGCCCGAGGCGAGGAGGGGAAGGCGTGCTACAAGTTGACGACCGCCACCTGCACGGCGCTGAGGGTTCCGCCTATCCACACCGCGTTGTATTGCCAGTCGTCCACGTAGCCCGCCGCGTGGCTGGGATCGACGGCACGGCTGTAGGCGTTGATGTGGAAGGCATACGCGCCCTGGTTGTCCGGCTGGCCGGCCGAGGGGAAGTTCAGCCGGTAAGTCGCGGACTGGGTCACCGTGTTGTCCAGCTCGGCGGTATACCAGTGTTCCGCCGAAGCGGCCGCCGAGGTCAGATTGAGCACCGCGCTGGAACTGCCGCACCCTCCCGCCGCCAATTGCGTGTACAGCAGATGGGAAGCCGAAGCCTGCCAGGCAACCTGGAACTCGATGTTCGCTCCCGCCGGACGGCGCACCACCGGGCATTGCAGCGACAGCGGCGTCCACGCGAGAGCGCCTTCCACCCGCCAGGACAGGCCGGTGATCGCGGCCGCCGGGCCGGTGTTGTCCACGTTCAGGCGCACCGGCGCGGAATAGGCCAGGTGGCCCTTGCCGCCGTCCGCCAGCTCGACGCGCAGATCGTACGCGCCCGGCTGATACTGGGCGCTCGGCCACGCCAGCAGCAGGTAGGGGATCAGCCAGTTCGCCGGATCTGGCAGCATCGGATACCAGCCGCTACCGTCCACCGGGTTGATCCAGGTGGGCGTGCTGCTCAGCGGGCGGAAAATCGGCCAGGAGTGGTTGACGAAAGGCACTTCCGTGCCGCCGTTGCGCTTGTACAGCACCCGGTAGAAGGCCGCGCCGGGGACGTGGTTGCAGCCGCGCAGCAGCAAGGTGCCGCAAAACGGCGCCGTGGCCAGCGGATCCGCCGCCGAGAAAACCGAGCCGTGCAGCAGGCCGTCGGCGTGGGGGCGGTTGGGACGGACGGCAAAGCCGGTCGCGGCATCAACGTAGGCATCGCCGGCAGCGGGCGGTTCGAGCTGCATCAGGCTGACTCCCTTGATGCCGGCGCCCGCGCCGGTTTCCTGGCAAACGATGTCGGGAAGTTCACCGCACAGCGGCGACGCCACGGCGATCTGCGAGGCATGCAGCGTGACGGGCGGGATGTCGCCCGCGTTCCAGCGCACGTCGAAGAAGCCTTCGGAGTAGATGGTTTCTTCATTGCCGTCGCCGTTCACGTCCTGGGTAACGGTGAAGGTGATGTCCGGCACATCCAGGATGGGCGCCCACTCCGAATGAATTTCCCAATGGCACTTCCAGCGCGGGAACGGCCCGACATAACGGTGCGGATCGAGCTTGTAGGCGCTCCCGGCGTCGCCGCCGAGATGGCGGGTCAAAGCCTTCGCGCCTTCTTTCCGGTACTGCTCGTGCAGTTCGTGCAACGCACCGGAAAGAGGCGGCGGCAGCGGCGTCTGGAAGGCGGGCTGGTCGAGCAACTCGGTCAGGCCCATTTGCCTCTGGTTGAGCATGCCCGACTGGGCGGCCGCTTGCAGTCTGAGGGCGGTGGCTCGGCCCGCAAGCGCCTCGACGCGGCGCATTCCGCCTGGATTGCCGACCAGATAGGGGGCCGGGTCGGGTCCGGGTCCGGGTCCCGGCGGAAACGGCCCGTGCACCAGCTCCGGGGGAATCACTTTCAAATGCTCCAGGATGTCCCGGATGTTCGGTTTGACCAGGATGTCCGGGAGGCAGTGCCGTTCCAGCCGCCAGCGCCGAATCCAGTCGATCTCGAACGCCGGGATCCAGGCGCAGAAGTTGCCGCAGGCATCGGTTTTCACATGGCCGATTTCCTCATGGCGGCAGTGCAGCGGAAACAGCCAGGCCCACGGCGACTCGGCGGGAAACAGGCCGAGGAAACTGCAATCCGTGTCCATGATATGAACGGTGGCGAAGGGGACGGGATAATCGACACCCGTGGCCGGGTCGGTCTTCACCACCCTGCCGCACACCCGCTTGAACCGGAACAGGTCGGGAGATATCTTCCATTTCAGGCTTTCCGACAGATCGGCGATGGCGTTGCCCTGGAATTGGTGTGCCGGAAGACCGGTCACCTTCGACAGGCGCGAGGCCTGGACCGCGCCGAGCTTCAATTTGTCTGGGGCGGTCTTCATGGCTTGTGCGTTGCTTTTTTCTGCATTCATCATCGTCCTTCCTTTCTGAACACTTGCGGGCAGCACGGCGGTGCTGGCATAAAAACAAGCGCGCCGCCGGAAAAACAGGCGGCGCGCTGCCGTTTCGTCAAATGCCGAACTTGGCGGAGTCCACCCACCTCATCGAGATCAGCGACCAGAAGTCCAGCGCCAGACGATTGAGCACATAGTCATACGGCAGCCAGCCGTAGCCGTTGTCGCCCCAGCCGGTTCCCCAGGAATTGCGGATCAGCAGGGCACCGGTGGTTTCCTTGTTGCACTGGGTGTTTTTGACCTTCATGCCGTCGTCGTATCCCACCGCGATGATGGCGTGGCCCCACTGGGCCTGCTCGCCCGGACAGGGATAGGGAATGCCGCCCTTGACGCTGGTTTTGTTGAAAGACGGGAATCCATAGAAGCCGAACATGGAAGGAACGCCCGCCGCGAGGTACGCCTTGACGCTGGCCAGGACAGTGGCGGGCGGGACGTTCTGGCCCTGCGGATCGTGGCAGAAGTACTGGACCGCCTCGAAATTGTCGGCGACCGCGTACACGAAGGCGGTCGGCTCCTTGTCGAAATCCGGGACCTTGTCGGTATAAGGCCAGTATTTCTCCGCCGGCACGCCGCACAGCGCCAGCGCGCCCATCACGTTGCGCAGCCACGCGCCGGTGTCGCCGGTGACCCCCATCAAATCGCGGGTGGCCTTGTA
The DNA here is from genome assembly GCA_028714315.1 of Sulfuricella sp. Lineage (GTDB taxonomy): Bacteria > Pseudomonadota > Gammaproteobacteria > Burkholderiales > Sulfuricellaceae > Sulfuricella. The sequence continues at coordinate 42,528 of JAQTMN010000016.1, forward strand.
CAGGAACAGCCGCGACCCGTCGATGTGCTTGCCGAAGGCGCGGCGCTCGAAATACTCCACCACGCCCATGCCGGCATGCGCCGAACACGAACCCAGCCCGCCCTGGTTCTCGATCGGCGGGCACCACGGCCGCAAGTCCACTTTCGCCGCCAACGCCGGCGCCGCTTTCTTGGCCGCCGCGGGGATGCCCAGTTTCCTGGCGATTTTTACGATCTCGGGATGCTCGGCCGAATAGTCGCGCAAATCGGGCATGGGCGGGAGCCAGCCGGTGCCGACCAGTTCGTTCGTTTCGGGAAGTTCGACCTTCTGATACATGGCATGCATTTTTCCACCTCCTCAGCTGGGTGACCCAAGGAACGACTCCTTGTTCTTCACGTCCCGGCAAGCCGGGCTGCCCGTTCGGCCCGAAAAGCACTTGCGTCCGCGGGCTATGGCGCATGCCGAGGTGCCGTTTCGCGGTGCATGGCACTCGGAAGGGAAAATTCAACCGCCATATAAAAAGCGAATTTATTGAAATAATAATCGCATATTTTTCACATTTTGCATATTTTTTTCCGGGCCTGAAAACGGCTTTGCTCAGACCTGCGACTGGCGGCCATTCTGGCAAATTCGCCGCGCGCCCGGCATAATCGGACCAGACGCAATCAACCTGGATTAAGGAATCGCCATGCCCACACCGCCCAAAGAAATCTTCAAGGCCTACGACATCCGCGGCGTTGTCGGAAAAACGCTCACCCCCGCCATCGTCGAGGCCATCGGCCACGCCATCGGCTCCGAGGCCGTCGCGCGCAAGCAAAGCGCCATCGCCATCGGCCGCGACGGCCGCCTGTCCGGCCCGGAGCTGGCCGCGGCGCTGGCGCGCGGCATCCGGTGCGCGGGCATCGACGTGATCGATCTGGGGCTGGTCGCCACGCCGATGACCTATTTCGCCGCCTACCAGCTCGACACCCATTCGGCGGTGATGGTCACCGGCAGCCACAACCCACCCGACTACAACGGCCTGAAAATGGTGCTGGGCGGAGAAACCCTCGCCGGCGCCGCGATCCAGGCCCTGCGCGAACGGATCGAGAAAGGCGACCTGGCCCACGGCAGCGGCGGCTACCGCACCCACGACATCGCCGGCGAATACATCGAGCGCATCGTCGCCGACGTCAGGCCGGCCCGCAAAATGAAGATCGTGGTCGATTGCGGCAACGGCGTGCCCGGCGCGTTCGCGCCCGAGCTGTACCGGGCGATGGGCTGCGAAGTCGAGGAAATGTACTGCGACGTGGACGGCACCTTCCCCAACCATCATCCCGACCCGTCGGTGCCGAAAAACCTGGAAGACCTGATCGCCCGCCTGAAAACCTCGGATGCCGAAATCGGCTTCGCTTTCGACGGCGACGGGGACAGGTTGGGCGTGGTCACCAAGGACGGCCGCATCATCTTCCCCGACCGCCAGCTGATGCTGTTCGCGCAGGACGTGCTGAGCCGCAACCCCGGCGCGGAAATCATTTTCGACGTCAAATCCACCCGCAACCTGTTTCCCTGGATCAGGGAACGCGGCGGCAAACCCACCCTGTGGAAAACCGGCCATTCCTTCATCAAGGCAAAAATGAAGGAAACCGGCGCCCTGCTGGCCGGCGAGATGAGCGGCCACATCTTTTTCAAGGAACGCTGGTTCGGCTTCGACGACGGCCTCTACGCCGGCGCGCGGCTGCTCGAATTCCTCAGCAAACAGGCCGACATCGACGCCACCCTGCATGGCCTGCCGGATACGGTGAACACCCCCGAACTGCAAATCTGGATGGAAGAAGGCGCGCATTACGCCCTGATCGAGCAGCTGCAAAAAACCGCCCGGTTCCCCGACGCCAAGGACATCATCACCCTCGACGGCCTGCGCGTGGAATACGCCGACGGCTTCGGCCTGATGCGGCCGTCCAACACCACGCCGGTAATTGTGCTGCGCTTCGAGGCGGACAACGAAACGGCGCTGAAGCGGATTCAAGACGAGTTTCGGGCGGTGCTGCTGGCGGCGGCGCCGGCGTTGACGCTGCCTTTTTGACCGGGTTGACGACATGACATGCGTTGAAATAATGTTCAGCCGACATGCAATACAGCGTATGTTCGAGCGCAACATCGCAACGGCGGATGTGCGCGCTGTCATCGCCGGAGAAAATCCATCGCGGATTACCCCGACGACAAACCGCTTCCCTCCCGGCTGATTCTGGGATTCGTCCGCAACCAGCCGATTCACGTCGTGGTTGCGTTTGACGAATCAAATGGGTGGTGTAATTTAGTAACTGTTTATCAGCCCGATCCAGCAGTCTGGAGCGACGGCTTCACAACAAGGAGAGCGCGATGAACTGCGTGATTTGCAAGCATGGGACAACCCAGCCGGGATTTGTCACGGTTACGCTCGAGCGCGACGGCAGCACCATCATTGTCCGCAATGTTCCTGCCGAAGTCTGTGACAACTGTGGCGAATACTATTTATCCGAAGCGGTTACCGATCAGGTGTTGAGTCGGGCTGACACCGCAATCCGGAACGGGGCGGAGGTCGAAATTCTGCGCTTCGCCGCATAAACCACGGGGCGCGCAATACGCGCCGCCCGCGACACCTCCGCTTTCCCCAGACTCGCGCCGCATCCATTCGGTGCCATTCGTCAAATCGCTACGCCCCAACGATCATGGCGCCGCGCCAAATCATGAAACAGCACCCTTCACCCCTCGCGAGTTTCACGCCAACATCGATCCGGCCCATCGGCCTATTCTCAGTCTCTTATATAAGATATATAATGCAAAAAATTTTGGGCCGATGAAGCCACGGCGAAACGAGGGATCGTTTGTCGCGTTCCGGCCGACAAATTGTCCGCATCGCGACACTGGCCGCGGCCAAACGGTTCATGCAACCGGCTGTTTAACTGTGGATTTATACCTGGCATCGCTTTTGCTATTGGCTGTATAACGGATCACTTTATCGAGGTCGCACGCTATGCCCGCTGTCATGTCTCGCCGCCGCTTCATCACCATCGCCGCCGCTGCCGTCGGCCTGCCGCTGCTGCTCCGGGCGGGCGGCTCCCAAGCCAGGCCGGTGCACTGGGAAGGCAATGCGCTGGGCGCGCCCGCCTCGATCCAGCTGTATTCCACCGACGAAGCCCAGGCGCGCGCCGCCATCGCCGCCGGGCTGGACGAACTGAAGCGGCTGGAGGCGATTTTCAGCGTCTACCGCGCCGACAGCGCCATTTCGGCGCTCAACCGCGACGGCGTGCTGGAAAATGCGCCGGCCGACTTCGTCGCGCTGCTGAGCCGCGCCCTCACCGTCGCCAGGATCAGCGACGGCGTCTATGACCCGACCGTGCAGCCGTTGTGGCAAACCTATTTCCGCCACTTCACCGCCGCGGTTCCCGACCCCGCCGGGCCGTCGCAAAGCGACATCGCCGCCGCGCTCGCGCTGGTGGACTGGCGCGCGATCGAGCTGGACGCGGCCAACCGCCGCATCGCCTTCGCCCGGCCCGGCATGGGGCTGACGCTCAACAGCGGCGCCCAGGGCTACATCACCGACCGCGTCACCGAAGTGCTGCGCGCCCACGGCTTCGACCGCATGCTGGTGGACATGGGCGAGCCGCGCGCCCTTTCGACCAAGCCCGACGGCTCGGCCTGGCGCATCGGCATCGCCAATCCCGCCGACCCCGGCCGCACCGTCACCACGCTGGAAGTGGTGGACAAATGCATCGCCACCTCGGGCGGCTACGGCACGCTGTTCGACCCCGACGGCCGCTTCACCCATCTGATGGACACCCGCACCGGCCGCACCGCGCCGGCGCTGCTGGGCGTTTCCGTGGTGGCGAACAACGGCACCACCGCCGACGGCCTGTCCACCGCCATGCTGATGGCGCCGGTCGAGCGCCGCCAGGCCATCCTCAAGGCGGCCGGCGGCATCAAGGCCATTTTCGTCACGCCCGACGGCGTCGCCTCCACCGTGGACGCCTGATGGAATCCCCGGCGGACGACACCCTGGATTTCAGCGCGCCGGCTATGGTCGAGGGCTTCGCCCACGTTGTGGCGGTGGAAGGCGATGTGGCCTGGCTGGAACCCGAGCAGACCACCAGCTGCGGCAGCTGCGCCTCGTCCGGCGCCTGCGGCGCCAAGGGTATCGGCACCACGGCGAGCCGGCTCGAGGCACGCCGCTTCTCGCTCGAAAATCAGGCCAACCTCGCCGTCGGCGAGCGGGTCGTGATCGGCATCCGCGAAAACGCGCTGCTGAAGGCCTCGCTCACCGCTTACGCCATCCCGCTCGGCACCCTGCTCAGCGCCGGCGCGCTGGCCCAATGGGCCGCCGGCAGCGACGGCGTCACCATGGCGGCGATGGTAGGCGGCCTCGCGCTGGGCTTGGTCCTGGCCCGCCTCAACGCCCGCCGGCTGAACAATCGCGGCGAACTCGCTCCCCGCTTCCTGCGGCGCGCCGACGCGGCCGCTGTCTGTCATCCCGTTACATTCAACAAGAAGGTCGAAGCATGAAGGCATACATCCTATTGATGGTGAGCGCGGCGCTGGTCAACAACGTCATCCTGGCCAGGTTCCTCGGCCTGTGCTCGTTCATGGGCGTCACCACCCGCATCGACACGGCCGTCGGCATGGGCATGGCGACCACTTTCGTCATCACCGTTTCGTCGATGGCCGACTGGGCGGTCGAAACCTACCTGTTGCAGCCATTCGGCCTGGGTTATTTGCGCACCGTGACCTTCATCCTGG
>JAQTMN010000017.1 GCA_028714315.1 Sulfuricella sp.
GGTTGCTGGAGAAGCACGAGGAATACATGTCCCGTTTTTCCACCATCACGACGTCAAACTTGGGATACTCTTTCTTGGCGTACTTGGCGATCGTCAGGCCGGACGTGCCGCCGCCGACGATGACCAGGCGCGGCCCTTTGGCCTTGGGCAGCGGCGCCTTGGCACCCATGCTCACCATGTGCGCTTTCTTGTCGTCCGCCTGCGCGGCCTGCGAAGTCAAACCCACCGTCGCCAAGGATGCGGCGGCGACCCCTCCCATCTTGATAAAACCACGCCGCGAAATTTCATTGTTGCCTTTATCCACGCTCCACCTCCAATTATTTGATTTATTTAAATAACAGCTTCTTATAATTCGGCAAAAAATGCATATCTGGACCGACTAAAAATGCCCCTGATCGCAATAAGCACAATTTATTCTAACATCAGTGTTTGTAATAGCAACAGTATTGTTTATTATTGCAACGAAAATCACGGCGCCCCCGATGAACATCCTCCTGATAGAAGACAATCGCGACCTCGCGCTAAACCTGTTCGATTATTTCGAAGCCAGGGGGCATGCCATGGACTTGGCGGGCGATGGCGTTTCCGGGCTGCATCTCGCGGCGACCAATCCCTACGACGTCCTCATCCTCGATGTGATGCTGCCGGGCATCGACGGGCTGACCTTGTGCCGGCGGCTGCGGGAAGCCGGCAAGAACACCCCGGTGCTGATGCTGACGGCGCGGGATTCGCTGGACGACAAGATTGCCGGGCTGGAAGCCGGCGCCGACGACTACCTCGTCAAACCGTTCGCCCTGCGCGAAGTGGAGGCTCGCCTGGGCGCGCTGGCGCGGCGCGCGCAGTTGCGGGAAGGTCCGGCCATCCTCCAGGTCGGCGACCTGACTTTCGACCCCGCCACGCTCAAGGTGATGCGCGGCGGACGAGCCATCGAGCTGCCGCCGATCCCGCTCAAGATGCTGGAAATACTGATGCGCCAATCCCCCCGCGTACTGCCGCGGGCCGAACTGGAGCGCGGCATCTGGGGCGACGCGGCGCCCGACAGCGATGCCTTGCGGGCCCACCTGCACATCCTGCGCAGCGCCGTCGACAAGCAGGCGGACAAACCCCTGATCAAAACCCTGCGCGGCATCGGCTATCAGCTCAGCGATGAATAATCCCTTGAAAGGATTAACCGCAAAGATGCAGGTTGCCATACGGATTCAAAAAAATCGTTGGCCGCAAAAAAGCGAAGAGCCGCAAAGCCATAATAAAACGATGAAAAAGTCTTCTCTTGTGCTTTTTGTGCCTTTTTGTGGCGATGGATTTGGTTTTGCCTTTGCGCTAGCGGTCTCCCCTTAGGATGAACGGCGTCCGCCACAGCCTCCGCTTCAAGCTCGCCTCCACCTTCGCCTGGTTTGGCGCGCTGGTCAGCCTGCTGCTGTCGCTCGGACTGTCCTTCACCGCGCACAACCTCGGCGAGCGCCTGATGGACGAAACCCTGCGCGCGGAAATTGAGGATTATCTTTCCCGCCGCGCGCGCAACCCGAATTCCTTGCCACCCGCGACGATCAGCGTCCGGGGCTATGTCCACGTGCCGGGCCGGGGCGGGGAGGAGATGCCGCCGGAACTGCTCAAGCTCAGTCCCGGCAAGCACCAGTTGACGCTGGACGGCACCCCTTACCGCGTTGCCGTGGCCGACCAGGGCAACGAGCGCTACGTCATGCTGTTCAACGAGAAGCGTCAGCGCCAGCGCGAAGAGCAATTTCTGCTTTACCTGGCGGCCGGCGCACTCATCATGACGCTGGTTTCGGCGGGCGTCGGCTGGTGGCTGGCGGGGAGAGTGGTCGCCCCCGTCGCCGAACTCGCGCGGCGGGTCGCCAAAGCCAGGCCGGAAGACGAAATGCTGGAAATCGAAGAAGGTTTCGCCAACGACGAGATCGGCAAGCTCGCCCGCGTGTTCGGCGGCTATCTCCGCCGCATGCGCGCCTTCATCGAGCGGGAGCGCGCCTTCACCGCCGACGTCAGCCACGAGCTGCGAACGCCCCTGGCGATCGTGCAGGGCGCCGTCGAACTGATGGAAGACGACCGGCGCCTCGACGAAAGACAGCAAAAGCGCATCGCCAGGATAGGGCGCGCCGCCCGGCAGATGATCGCCCTCACCACCGCCCTGCTGCTGATGGCGCGGGAAAAAACGCCAGACGAACCCGCCGAACGGGACTGCGACGTCTGCGAGGTGGTCGGGGAAGCGGTCGATACGCACCGCTACCTGGTCAGCCCGAATACCCGCGTCGAGCTGGCTTGTTCGTGCCATCCCCTGATTGCCGCCGAGCGGGCGCTGCTCGGCATCGTCGCCGCCAACCTGATCCGCAACGCCTTCGCTTATACCGTGTCCGGCGCGGTTTCGATTTCGGTGGACGACCACTGCCTGACCGTGGCCGACACCGGGCCGGGAATCGGCGAGGAAGAGATCGGAAAAGTATTCCAGCGCCACTTCAGGGGCTCGGGCAGCACCGGCGCCGGCATCGGCTTGTCGCTGGTCAAGCGCATCTGCGACCGCTATGGCTGGGAAACGGTGATCGAAAGCAGCGCGGGGAAAGGCACGACCGCGCAGTTGTTTTTTAAACCCGTAAACCTCATTTGAACCACGAGGCGCACGGGGAACGGCGCGGGGGTTTGAATTTAGCCTTCGTCACCCAATGGGCGGTATGGACAAAACACGCAACCAATTGATCCTATTATCCGCAGCCCGGATGGAACTACCGCCCACCCTTGACGCTCCCTTGACCCCTTCTTGACGCCGGCTTGACGGCTGCTCTCGTAACATCGCCTGGTACGGGGAACGCTATTCCCCGCGACATCCCAGTCCATCCCTTTCGCGAGCAAAAATCATGAGAATCTCTTCGCTGTCGTTCATGGAGCCCCCCGCCGAGCCCGACCACGGGTTCGAATCGCCGCTGGCCGGGGTGCGGCCCGGGACGAAGCGCTTCTTTCGGAAAATCGACCGGATGCTGACGGCCATGGCCTGCGCCGAGGCCGGCGATCTGGACACCGTGAAGGAAATGCTGGCGCAAGACCGCGCGCAGGCGAAACGATGAACGCCTGGGTTCATCGCCTGCCGATCGTGAAACTGTTCACGCTGGATTCCGGCGCACTCAAGCACGACCTGATCGCGGGCATCACGGTCTCGCTGGTCGCCATCCCGCAGTCGCTCGCCTACGCCCAGCTGGCGGGCGTGCCGGCTTACTACGGCCTGTACGCCGCGCTGATCCCGACTATCGTCGGCGCGCTGTTCGGCTCTTCCCGCCAGCTTTCGACCGGCCCGGTGGCGATGACTTCGCTGCTCACCGCCGCCAGCGTAGCGCCGCTCGCCGCGCACGGCAGCGAGGCGTTCTACGCTTTCGTGATCCTGCTCGCCATGCTGTCCGGGCTGTTCCAGGTGCTGTTCGGCGTGTTGCGGGTGGGCGTGCTGCTCAATTTCCTGTCGCATCCGGTGCTGATGGGATTCATCAACGCCGCCGCGATCATCATCGGCCTGGCGCAGCTGCCGACCCTGCTCGGCATCTCGGTCCACCAGTCCGACCACTTCCTGCTCGACATCTGGCAGGTGCTCGCCCACATCGACACGCTGCACGAAATCTCGGTAGCGTTCGGCCTGTCCGCCCTGGCGCTCCTGATCGGCTTCAAGAAGCTGGCGCCCAAGCTGCCCGGCGTGCTGATCACCGTGGTCGTGTTCACCTGGATCAGCTACCTGGTCGGCTATGCCGAACTGGGCGGCAAGGTAGTCGGCGCCGTTCCGCAGGGGCTGCCCTCGTTCAGCGTGCCGCCGCTGGATTGGCATGCGACCATGTCGCTCTTGCCGGCTGGCTTCGTCATCGCGCTGATCAGCTTCATGGAAGCCATGTCCAGCGCCAAGGTCATCGCCATCAAGACGCGCCAGCCGTGGGACGAGAACAAGGAGCTGATCGGCCAGGGCCTGGCCAAAATCGCCGCCGCGTTCAGCCACTCGATGCCGGTGAGCGGTTCGTTTTCACGCTCGGCGCTGAATCTGGCGAGCGACGCGAAAACGCCTCTTTCGTCGGTCATCTCGGCGGTTTTCGTGCTGCTGACGCTGCTGTTTTTCACCTCGCTGCTGTACCACCTGCCCAAGCCCGTGCTGGCGGCCATCATCATGATGGCGGTGATCGGCCTGGTCAATTTCCGCACCATCGCCCATGCCTGGCACGCCAGCCGCGACGACGGCATCGCCGCCGTGGTCACTTTCGTCTCCACGCTCGCCTTCGCCCCCAACATCCAGGACGGCATCCTCACCGGCATCATCCTGTCGCTCGCCCTGCTGCTCTACCGCATGATGCGCCCGCGCATCGCGGCGCTGGGCCTGGCGACCGACGGCACGCTGCGCGACGCCCACCGCCATGGCCTGCCGCCGCTGCATGCCCAGCTTGGCGCGGTGCGCTTCGACGGCGCGCTCCGGTTCGTCAACGTGTCGTATTTCGAGGATGCGCTGCTCAAGGTCGAGCGGGAAAACCCGGAAGTGCGCTACATCCTGGTGAAGGGCAACGGAATCAACTACCTGGACGCGTCCGGGGTCGAGATGCTGTCCAACCTGATCGGCCGATTCAAGAGCAACGGCATCACGCTCGGTTTCAGCGGGCTCAAGAAGCAGGTGCTCGACGTGATGGACCGCACCGGCCTGAGCGCGAGCATCGGCGCGGACAACCTGTTCGCAACCGACCGCGAGGCGTTCGACCGGCTCTACCTGCGCGGCACCCTCGACAAGCAAATCCGGTAGGTCGGGCACCCCGTGCCCGACCTACCGGCAATCCACGGTCAAAGGTACGCCCGTGCCCCGGTTCACCGGATGACCGCCATTATGAGGGACAGGCCGAAAAAGCCCCATCCAAGATGGCTGAAGACGGCGGCAAACAGGCGATAATTGGTTTCGTTGTTCCGTCTGTCATAGTGGTCGACCACCACCGAAAGCATGACCAGGCAGGCGCAGACGATGGCGCCATACATGATCCAGGCCGGCACGTCGTGCAGATGTATCCCCCGAGAACGCTTGCCCGGTATGTACAGGTCGTTGACCCACACGCCATAGGTTCCATAAGCGAAGAGCAGAATCGAGAACACGGTTCTCTGCGCCCGTTCGTCGGCCGGAATATGGTTGGGGGTGTAGAAGAAATTTTTGCGCATGGGGTGGAATCGAGTGCTTTCAGAATGACCGGTATATGGCCCGGTAACATGACCGCATACGGCCGATTTGCAGCGCCTCCGGAGGGGCCGCGCCATAGCGGGCGTCTTCGAACAGGCGGGTCAGCTCGCCGGTTTCCCGCCCCAGCCGGCTGTGCAGAACACCCAGCTGGGCCAGATATTCACGGGTATTGCGGGTGCCGGGCCGCGCTTCGTCGTGGTAGTCGAACACGCGCTCCATCGCCGCATAATATTGATGCGCACCCCGCGCGCCCGGCCCGTGCAAGGCGAGAATGCCGAACCGCAGGTAGTCCAGGTGCATGAGCAGCCAGGTTCCGACCCGCGCCTCCCGCATCAGGCGCCACAGCCCGTAGATCAGCATCAGCGCGGCGAGGACGGCAAGGCGCTTGAGGAGGGTGTCGCGGTTCTTCTCCAGCCATTCCTTGAACGATTGCATCAAGTCCCTCAGGCCCTGCAGCGTGGGTTTGAAGGTGGTTTCCAGCCACTCTCCGGCATCGGCCAGGCCGTTTATCGCGCTCCGCTGCCAGGCGGGCATGCCTACGCGTTGCGCCGCCCGGCGCATTTCCATCCAACCCGATGCCAATTTGTAGAGCTGGCCGTTGCCGGCCTCGCCGCTCCCTTGAGCCGCGCCACCGCCGTCTTTCAGCTTTCCCGCCAGGCCAAGACGGGCAGGCTGGCCGTAGCTCCACCCGAAGAATGGCCCGGCCGACTGGGGCGTGACGGCATAGAGCAGCCCGCCCAGAAGCAGAATGGCCGTCGAGGCGGCGACGATGGCGGCCCACTGCCCGCCCACCACGGCGTGGCTGAGACTCTGACGCCTCAGGTCCTGTACGCGCCGATTGATCTGTTCCGCCACCAGGGTGAAAACCACGGCCATCACATAAGGAACCAGGTAAAACAGCATGGTCCAGTCGGCGCGGTAATGGGAAGCGGCGAACATCACCATGACCGCCGAGGCCAGCAGCCCCAGGTGCAGGTGTCGCCGGGTGACGGTGACGCAATTGTAGGCAACCTGGATCGCGGCCAAAAGCAGTACGGCGGCACGGGGAATCCCCCAGATCGGGATGAAAAGCACGAAGGTCAGCAACAGCCCCAGGATCATGGCCCACTTTTGCCCCCGTCTGCCGGCATCGCCGACCACCCCGCGCTGGCGCCAGCCCAGCAGCAGGGTGATGCCGAAGGCTACGGCCCACAGCAGCACCTGGATGCCGAAGTCGCCGTACTGAATATCGAGGAAGGCATTGCAGGCCATCGCCAAGACCTGCGCAGCGAACAGGCCCAGATAGGCAGGAAAATAGAGCAGGGCTGGGCTCATGGATTGAACAGCCGGACCAGATCGTCGCCGCGGCGGATTTTCAGATGGCGCGCGCCCAAATCCGCCAGGCCAGCCGCGACGGCGCTCCCGGCGCGACCCGATTTACGTTGTGCGACCGGGCCGGACGGCCGGAAGGACTTCCGGTCGAAGTCGATCACGAACAGGTGCGCCCCTCGTGCGCGCAGCAGGGTAAGGGCTCGTAGCGTATCCAGCGAACGCGACTCGGGCTCGGCCAGGAATGCCACCACGGTTTCCCCCGGCAAACACTCCAGCGCGATTTTTTCCAGCAAGCCGGCGTAGGGAGAAGTACCGTCGGCATCCACCACCGCCAGCTCATCCAGAATGCCCCGGTAGTGAGGGTCTCCGGTTCCGGACGGCAGATGAAGGAAACGCGCGCCTTGCCCGGCGAGACGCACCGGGGTGCGGCTGGTGCAGGCGTATTTTGCGATAGAAGCGGCGATCCTGACCGCATATTCCAGGGTGGCGTGCCGGCCTTGCCCGATATTCGAATCCGCCGACAGATCCAGCGCAAGGTAGAGGCTGGCCGAGGCCAGCGGCTCGAATTCCCGCACCATCAACTCATTCCGCCGCGCCGTGGTCGGCCAGTGGATATGGCGCGGGTTGTCGCCCCTGCGGTATTCGCGTAGGCCGCTGAATTCCGCCGCTCCTGCGCCCTCGGGCAGCAGCTGGGCGCCGCGGTGGATCTGGCTGGGGGCTCCGTGCAGCGGCAGGGCAACGATGGGAAAGACATCGGGGTAGATGGTCAACGTCCGGACACCATCGTTTCGGCTCTGCCGCGCTTCCGCCAAGCCCAGCGGAAAACTGGACGCCAATCCCACCGGGCCCAGCCGGTAGAAACCGCGCTTTTCGCAAGGCAGCGAAATTTCGAAGCGGCGCTGTCCTCCTCCAGGGATATAGGCCACGACGCCGAGTGTCTGGATTTCGGGGCGGGCTGCGCCATCCCCCGCGCCGACGAAGGGCAGGCGATCGACCAGTTCCACCATGAAGCGCGGCAGGCGGCCCTGGTTTTCCGCCACCACCTGAAAGGTGATGGTATCGCCTTCGCTGGCCCGCTCAGGCCCGGTCCGGGTGACCGATAGCCGCTTCACCAGCCAGTGGGGCCAGGCAACCCCGGTAATCAGGGTGGCGCTGAACAGGGAAGCGATGGCCCAGGGCAAAGTCTGCGCCCGATTGATGGCGGCCAGGTAGGCCGTCGCCGTGAGCAGGCCCAGCACCAGGGGTTTCAGGTAGCGGGCCTGCCAACTGGGGAACGACCAGGCTTTAATTTTCATGCGCCGAAATCCGTCGCCAGCTTTAGACCGGAGGCGGCAGCCGGTCGAGGATTTCCGCAAGGATACTGCCGGCGCTCTGGCCCATGGCGGCGGCCTGCGGGCGGACAATGAGGCGGTGTTCGAGCACCGGCCTGGCCATGGCCTTGACCAGGTCCGGCGTCACATAGCCTTGGCCGCGCAATAAGGCCATGCCCTGGGCGCCACGTGCCAGCGCGAGCGTGCCGCGCGGGCTGGCGCCAAGGCGCAGGTCCGGATGCCGGCGCGTGGCGGCGGAAATATCGACCATATACCTGGCCACGTCCGGCGCGACGTGCACATCCTTCACCGCATCGCGGGCGGCAAGAATCCCGGCTTCGCCAGTCACCGCCTGGAGGGTCTCGATGGGGTGGGTTCTGGCCTGGGCATCGAGGATGCGCAGCTCCTCATCCGGCGTCGGGTAGCCGACGGAGAGGCGCACGAAGAAGCGGTCGAGCTGCGCTTCGGGCAGGGTATGGGTGCCAGCCATGTCGATGGGGTTCTGGGTAGCGAGCACCATGAACAGGGGCGGCAGATCATAGCTGCTGCCATCGACGCTGACCCGGAATTCCTCCATGCATTCCAGCAGGGCCGATTGGGCGCGCGGCGTGGCGCGGTTGATCTCGTCGGCCAGCAGGATGTGGGTGAATACCGGGCCGGGCCGGAATTCGAATTCCCCCGTCTTCTGGTTGTAGATGGGCACGCCGGTGATATCCGACGGCAGCAGGTCGGGCGTGCATTGCAGCCGCTTCATGTCCACCGCCACCGACCTGGCCAGAGCGCGCGCCAGCATGGTCTTGCCCGTGCCCGGCACGTCTTCCAGCAGGACGTGTCCGCGGCAGAGCAGCGATACGACCGCAAGCTCGATGACTGAACGCTTGCCGACAATCACTTTTTCGACGTTGTCGATCAGGGCATGAATGGTTTGCATGATGGTTGTCCGTTGTTCCTGTTTGTTATTCGACCGCGGCAAATTATCCGGCATACCGCCGGGAAAGCCGAAGCATCGCAGCATTCATGCCGAATGGCAATATGCGAACAGATTAAGGCGGGGAGTATCGGATCGGTGTGCGAATGGTTGCGCAATATATCCGCAAGGTTGGGCCGGCGGAGATCAGGCTGCGGCAAGTTGCCCGATTGACGTACGGCGCAATGCCCGTTGGTTATTGCGCCCTACAAGCTAAACTCCTGGAGGCGGAAGAGAAAAAATTATTGCGACAAAAGTTGTAATTATCAGCACCACGACCACAACCGCAATCCTTAAAATCATCTTTCTTGTGGGCATCATAAATTATCGCTAGGCTAATCGGGATAGGAAGAAGCCTCGCGGCCCCTCCCTCCCACACCACCGGACGTACGGGTCACGTATCCGGCGGTTCGATGAATTGAATTCCTACCGTGGCGCAAGGCTGGGTAGTCCCAAGTGATTGAAGAAACGCAATGGTAACGCAATTGCCAATGCCGGTGTCTTCGACAGCCGCCATGGACCATGCGCCGACTTGCTGGTATTCCACGCTTCGCGCACGGTGACGCCGCGCTTGCGCAGTTCCCGGTAGCCGGCCGGCCCCCATTGTTTCCAGAGATAGCAGCGCAACTTGCGTCGTACCCACTTGTCAATCTCGCGCAGAGGACTCAGCACCTCGGCGATGCCGAAGTACGCTTTCCAACCAAGCAGGGTTTCTCTAAGCTCCGCGACGATCTTGCCGATGGTGTTGCCTCTGGTACGACGGGCCAGTTCCCGCACCCGGTCCTTCAGCTTCTCGATGGCCTTGTCGGCCACCTTGAGCTTCGCTCCGTTACGGCTGACCGTGAAGCCCAGGAACTTGCAAGGCATCGGGGTCAGGTCTTGTGCAAGGCATCGGGGTCAAAGGCATCGGGGTCAGGTCTTGCATTGTAGCACCGCCCCGTCCGCGCCGCGAACGATCCGTCCCACGGTTGCCAGATGCACGCCAAAGTGTTCCGCGATTTGCCGGTAGCTATATCCGCCCGTCCGGCAGGCTGCGATGATCGCATCGTTCCGGTGCGGGTGCTCGGCGGCAATTTTCGATAAAGGTGGAGGCGGGGCTCGTCTCTGTGCGCGTGGAATCGACAGCACATCACCCGTCGTGCGCGCCTGCGCTTGCATGCGGGACACAAACTGCTCGTCCCCCAGGTAAATCTGTTGCCGCAGACCGCTCCAGATGCTTTCCGTGCCCAGGCCGCCGATGACGAACTGCGTGTATCGTGTAAAAGGGCATCGGGGTCAGGTCTCGCATTGTAGCGCCACCCCGTCCAGAGCGGCACGGCATCGGGGTCAGGTCTCGCATTGTGGCATCACCCCGTCCGCGCCGCGAACGATCCGTCCCACGGTTGCCAGATGCACGCCAAAGTGTTCCGCGATTTGCCGGTAGCTATATCCGCCCGTCCGGTAGGCTGCGATGATCGCGTCGTTCCGGTGCGGGTGCTCGGCGGCAATTTTCGATAAAGGTGGAGGCGGGGCTCGTCTCTGTGCGCGTGGAATCGACAGCACATCACCCGCCGTGCGCGCCTGCGCTTGCATGCGGGACACAAACTGCTCGTCCCCCAGGTAAATCTGTTGCCGCAGGCTGCTCCAGATGCTTTCCTTGCCCAGGCCGTCGATGACGAACTGCGTGTAGCGTGTACGTGCCGGCCCTCGCCGCTTGCCGAACTGGCATAGCAAACCGTCAACATCCAGCCAATCCGGCTGCTCTGCCAGGCCGATCGCCGCCCGATAACTGCTCCACGGCCAATCAGCGGGCGATGCGACCATTCCCGCGCGTACGGGGTTGAGCACGACATAGCGCGTCAGCTCCAACAAATAAGCCTCCTTGTCCACCAGAATGGACTTATAGCGGCCTTGGAATAAGTGCCCCTGGCGGCGATGCCGCCGGTTGGAGGCTTGCGTGTAAACCCCGTTCAATTGGCGCATGCCTTTTGCCAGGTTCCCGTCGGGTGTCTCGATGATCAAGTGGTAATGATTGGTCATCAGGCAATAGGCATGGCACAGCCAGTTGAATTGCCGGATCACCTCGCCCAGGGTTCGCAGGAACATGTTCCTGTCTTCGTCGTCCTCGTAGATGGGCTCCCGCCGGTCGCCTCGGGCGGTGACATGGTAGAGCGCGTTACCGAATTCGATTCGAAGGGGTCGGGCCATGCGCTCAGAATACAGGATTTACTCGAATGCGACAATGCGAGACCTGACCCCTCGTGTGAGCCACTCGTGTGAGCCATGGCAGGTGGCAAATGTTAGGTGGTTTGATGCAGCCCAATGTGAGCCACGGGTAACGATCACGAATACGCCCGTTCTTGGCAGTGCTTAACCAATGCGTCTGTTTTGACGCCATTTGAATCAAGGAGAGATGTGTGATCAGTGTTCAATCCAGAGTAGTCGAACGATCGAATCACTTCGGCAGCAAGAGCGCGAAGGGTGGCGTCGTCGGAATGAGCGGCAACGGCATTCAAGCGGTTGCGAATCGCCTTCCGACGCCCAAGCATGCCAACAGCTTCAAGTGCTTCGCGGTACCAGTTAGTCATAAGACCCCCAACGTGGAGGTCACCGGCGCTGCGCGGCTTTATCGCGCAGCGTCCGGTGGACCGCAGGGTTAGCCGTCGTTACGGTTGCCATGAATAACCCTCCCCAAGGTTTGGTGCGACGGCGACGAAGACCGAACCGCACTGATAGAACGAATGGCGATAAGTGGCGAAATGACCTGCGGGAACATCTGGGGGCCACCAATTGCGTTTGAATGGCGGGCCCGGTGGTGCAAAAGGCGAAACGCGAGAACAACTTGCCGGAAGGGTAATTGCCTCTTGAGGAGAAAATGAGAAGCGCGCCATGAATTGATTGGTGTCTAGGTCGTGCGCTTCCCTAATGGAGGTAGCAGATTCGGGAAGCCAAATAGGAGCCCAACCCCTTGAAATGGCACCGGCCCGTTGAACCTCGAGAAGAGTGGCATAGCTATTTTCTTCGCGCTCAGAGCAAGCTACCAAGGCCGAAACAAGAATGGAGAGAACGAAGGCACGCACCGCGATTCTCAAGACGGCTAACGTGGGGTATACACCGATAACGGTGTATACCCATGGAAAACGAAGTGTATAACCCGGAAGCGCCTGAATTTCAGCATATTGTTTTTAACGAACAAACGCCTTTTTTTACTGAGTTATGGGCACCGAAAACACACCGATCATCGAACACCCTCCGAAGCTGGCCAAACGCGTGGTCACATCAGCGTTAAGCATTACAGCATTCGCACCAAAACACAATATGGCGATTGTATAAAAAGTATTTGCGTTTCGCGGCTACCCGGTTTTTTCGACGATCAGCCGCCGCCCCACGCTTTTCCATTCCCTGGCTTCGGCTTCCAGCGCGGTTTCGGTGAGGGGGTTCTGTTCCAGCCAATCCCGGCTCAGGCTGAGTTCGAAGCCGTTGCGCTGCCATTGCAGGTGGATTTCGGGCAGGATGATGTCGGCGCGGCTGCGGTAGAACAGGACGGCCAGCCGCAGGGCGAGGATTTGCGCCCCGTCGCCGGGGTTGGCGACCTGCGTCGCGACCTTGGCGAGCGTGCCGCGCTGGGCCAGCACCAGTTGGGCGAGCTGCGCCTGTTCCTTTTTGGAGAAGCCCGGCATGTCGGCGTTTTCGATGATGTAGGCCGAATGCTTGTGGTAGCCGCCGTGGGCGATGGTCAGGCCGATTTCGTGGAGGCGCGCGGCCCAGTTCAGGTGCTGCAGGGCGTCTTTCGGATCGAATCCAAGCGATTTCGCCAGCTGGCGCATGAGGTCAATGCATAGCTGGCCGACGTGCCCGGCCTGGACCGGATCGACGTGATAGCGCCGCATGAATTGCCGCACCGTCGCTTCGCGCATGTCGTGGCGATGGAAGCGGCCGAGCAGGTCGTAGAGCACGCCCTCGCGTAGCGCGCCGTCGGCCACGCTCATCCTGGCGATGCCCAGCTCGGCGAAAATGGCCGCCATGATGGCGAAGCCGCCGGCCAGCACCGGCACTCGGTCGGGGCGCAGGCCGGCCAGTTTCAGCTTGCCGATGTCGCCGGCCTTGAGGATGGCGGCGCGCAATTTGTCCAGGCCGGCCGGGGTGATGCCGTTGTCGCTGTAGCCGTTCAATTGCAGGATTTCGGCCAGCGCCTTGGCGGTGCCGGACGAGCCCACCGCTTCCTGCCAGTGATAAGACTGGAATTCGCTGGCGATCGCCTGTACTTCGATGCGGGCGGCCAGTTCGGCGCGCTGCAAGGTGCCGCGCGTGATCCGGCCGTCCTCGAAGAAGCGCCGGCTGTAGCTGACGCAGCCCATGTACAGGCTTTCCATCTGCTGCGGCTTGAAGCCGGCGCCGATGATGAATTCGGTGGAGCCGCCGCCGATATCGACGACCAGGCGTTTCTTGCTCGACGCGGGCAGGCTGTGCGAGACGCCGAGGTAGATCAGGCGGGCCTCTTCGCGCCCGGCGATGATCTCGATCGGGAAGCCGAGCGCGGCTTCGGCCTGTTGCAGGAGTTCGGTCGAGTTCTTGGCGACGCGGAAAGTATTGGTGCCCACCACCCGCACGGCATCGCGCGGCAAGCCGCGCAATCGTTCGCCGAAGCAGCTGAGGCAGGCGATCGCCCGATTGCAGGCATCCTCGTCGAGATACTTGTCGGCGGTGAGTCCGGCCGCGAGGCGGACGGTGTCTTTCAGCGAATCCAGCGGATAGAGCTGGTCCTCCTCCACGCGCGCCACTTGCAGCCGAAAACTGTTGGAACCGAGATCGACCGCCGCGACGGTGGAGTATTCCTTCATGCCTGGAAAAGCGGCTGGCGACCGGTCTGTAGGTGCGAATTTACTTGTCCTCGGGTGCTTTGGCCGAGGGTTCGCACATTTCCATTGATCGTGCGAATGAATTCGCACCTACAGCTGCCGTTCATCGCAAATCCTATTCGACTTCCCGCTCGATTTCCTCCAGCGAGGTGTGGCGCACGTCCTTGCCCTTGACCATGTACACGACGTACTCGGACATGTTCTTGGCGTGGTCGCCGATGCGCTCGATCGCCTTGGCGGCGAACAGCACTTCGAGCGAGGTCGAGATTGTGCGCGGGTCTTCCATCATGAAAGTGATCAGGTGGCGCAGGGCGGAGCGGAAAGCCTCGTCCACCTCCATGTCCTGGCGCGGAACCTGCACCGCGGCGGCGACGTCGAGCCGGGCAAAGGCGTCCAGCGACTTGCGCAGCATTTCCAGCACGATGCCGCTCATGATCTTGATTTCGGTGAAGCGCGGCGCGGACAGGCGGTCGGACTGGTAAATCAGCTTGCTCATGCGCGCGATTTTTTCCGCCTCGTCGCCGATGCGCTCCAGGTCGGTGATGGTCTTGATCACGGTCATCACCATGCGCAGGTCGCCGGCGGTGGGCTGGCGGCGCGCGATGATGTGGGCGCAGCCCTCGTCGATCTCCACTTCCATGGCGTTGACTTCCAGATCCTTGGCGATCACCTCGTCGGCGAGCTCCAGCCTGCCGCCGATCAGCGCCTCGACCGCATTGACGATCTGCTCTTCCACCAGCCCGCCCATCTGCAGCACGCGCGACCGCACCGTTTCCAGCTCGGCGTCGAATTGCTTTGACGTGTGTTCATGCTGCATGTCCAGCCTCCTTGTATTTATTGCGGATAATCGCAGGGATTGTACGCGCCGATTGTGACAATCAGTTTTCAGTCAGTGTCCGCTTTCAATCAGTTTTTAGTCGCCCGCTTTTTCTGATAACTGACAACTGTTAACTGAAAACTCACTTGGCCATCAGCGTTTTGACGCCCTCGCCGGTGCCGAGCAGCAGCACGTCGGCCGCGCGCCGCGCGAACAGGCCGTTGGTGACCACCCCGGTAATCTGGTTGATCTCGGTTTCCAGCTCCACCGGGTTCATGATCTTGAGGCCGTGCACGTCGAGGATGATGTTGCCGTTGTCGGTGGTGAAGCCCTGGCGCAGCACCGGCTGGCCGCCGAGCTTGACCAGCTGGCGCGCGACGTAGCTTTGCGCCATCGGGATCACTTCCACCGGCAGGGGGAACCGGCCCAGCACGCCGACCAGCTTGGAGCCGTCGGCGATGCAGACGAACTTGCGGCTGCACGCGGCGACGATCTTTTCCCGCGTCAGCGCGCCGCCGCCGCCCTTGATCATGTGCATGTGTTCGGTGATCTCGTCGGCGCCGTCGACGTAAACCGCCAGCTCGCCGGCGCTGTTCAGGTCGAGCACCGGGATGCCATGGCTTTTCAGCCTCTGCGCGGTGGCTTCGGAACTCGCCACCGCACCGTCGATCCGGCCCTTGATCTTGGCCAGCTCGTCGATGAAATAGTTGGCGGTGGAGCCGGTGCCCACGCCGATGATGCCGGCCGGCACGTATTCGATGGCGGCGCGCGCCGTGGCCTGTTTCAGTTCG
This sequence comes from Sulfuricella sp., assembly GCA_028714315.1. Classification (GTDB taxonomy): domain Bacteria; phylum Pseudomonadota; class Gammaproteobacteria; order Burkholderiales; family Sulfuricellaceae; genus Sulfuricella. Next base: position 15,226 of record JAQTMN010000017.1, read on the forward strand.
TCTTGCGTCATGTTTCCAAATCCTTGTGTATGCAAACCAGCTTGAAATTATCGCAGGGTTTGGAGGTTTTACAAACTTCCCGAGAAAACCCGGAGAACAAGCGGGATCGAAACATGCCGGATAAATCAAGGAACCGCTGGGTTAAGTCGTCATCCCCGCGAAGGCGGGGATCCAGGATTTTGATTTGACTGGGTTCCCGCCTTCGCGGGAACGACGACAAAGCCTTGATCAGCGTTTCCTTATGACTTGGCCGGCCGGCCGGTCTTGATTTTCTCCACCTGCTCCATCGCTTCGATCAAGGCCGCGGCGGGCATCCTGGACAGGCTCTGCAGGCCCGCGCGCAGCAATTCACTCTTCTTGACGTGGACGCCGCCTTGCAGGCATTTCTTCTTGAGCTCGGCGAGCTGCGCATAGTCATTTTCCGGCATCGTGAAGCTGTCGCGCACCATCTTGATTTTTTTCGGCTTGTCTTCCTTTGCCGGCTTGTCCGCTTTGGCAGCTCTGACGACTTTCGGCTTGGCTGCTGCGGCTGCCGGCGCCTCGTTGGCCGCCTCGACCGGCGGCTTTGGCGCAGCCGGCACCTTGGCCACCGTCGGCCTAGCCTTTTTTGCGGCCGCCGCCACTGTGGACGCGGATTTCGGGGAAGGCCTGGCTTTTTCGGTCATGATTCGCTCCTGATTCAAGAGACACGGTTGGCGGTGCGCAACGATTACAGTATATATCGTTTATACCGTTCATACCGTTATTTTTTCGCCCCGGCGCCGGCCCAGCTTCTGATTTGCCTTGAATACTGATAATCTTCCGAAAAAACGGACCGAAGCCATGCACAACGACTACCTGGAAAAAATACTCACCGCCCGCGTCTACGACGTGGCGATCGAAAGCCCGCTGGAACACGCGCCCAACCTGTCGGGCCGGATCAACAACACCGTCATGCTCAAGCGCGAGGACTTGCAGCCGGTGTTCTCGTTCAAGCTGCGCGGCGCCTACAACAAGATGGTGCAGCTCCCCCGCGCCACGCTGAAGCGCGGCGTGATCGCCGCTTCCGCCGGCAACCATGCCCAGGGCGTGGCGCTCTCCGCCCAGCGCCTGAAATGCGCGGCCACCATCGTGATGCCGGCCACAACGCCGCAGATCAAGGTGGACGCGGTCAAAAGCCGCGGCGCCGAAGTGGTGCTCCATGGCGATTCCTACAGCGATGCCTACGTCCACGCCATCGCGCTGGCGAAGGAACAGAAGCTGGCCTTCGTCCATCCCTACGACGACCCTGACGTGATCGCCGGGCAGGGCACCATCGCCATGGAAATCCTGCGCCAGTATCCGGGCGCGATCCATTCCATTTTCGTGCCGGTTGGCGGCGGCGGCCTGATCGCCGGCATCGCCGCCTACGTCAAGCGCCTCAAGCCGGAAATCAGGATCATCGGGGTCGAGCCCGTCGATGCCGACGCCATGTACCAGTCGCTGAAAAAGAACGAGCGCGTGGCCCTCGCCCAGGTCGGCATCTTCGCCGACGGCGTGGCGGTAAAGCAGGTCGGCGAGGAAACCTTCCGCCTGTGCCGCGAACTGGTGGACGAGGTGATCCTGGTCGACACCGACGCCATCTGCGCCGCGATCAAGGACGTGTTCGAGGACACCCGCTCGATCCTCGAACCGGCGGGGGCGCTCTCCGTCGCCGGCGCCAAGCTCTACGCCGCGCGCGAGAAACTGAAGAACAAGACGCTGGTCGCCATCGCCTCCGGCGCCAACATGAATTTCGACCGCCTGCGCCACGTCGCCGAGCGCGCCGAGCTGGGCGAGCAGCGCGAGGCGGTGCTCGCCGTCACGATTCCGGAAAAGCCCGGCAGCTTCCGGGCGTTCTGCGCCCTGCTGGGCACCCGCGGCATCACCGAATTCAACTACCGTTATTCCGATTCGAGCGACGCCCACGTGTTCGTCGGCGTCCAAGCGCAAAACCGCGGCGAGACCGAAAAGCTGCTGGCGCTGCTCGAGCGCAAGGGCTTGAAGCCGGTGGACATGACCGACAACGAAATGGCCAAGCTGCACGTGCGCCACATGGTCGGCGGCCATGCGCCGCAGGCCGACAACGAGATCCTCTACCGCTTCGAGTTCCCCGAGCGGCCCGGCGCGCTGGTGAAATTCCTCGACAGCATGGGGCAGGACTGGAACATCAGCCTGTTCCACTACCGCAACCACGGCGCCGACTACGGCCGCGTGCTGGTCGGCGTGCAGGTGCCGCCGCACGACAAGCCCGACTTCGAGAAATTCCTCGACCGGCTGGGCTACCCCTACGTCGATGAAAGCCTGAACCCGGCCTTCAAGCTGTTTCTCGGCTAACGGTCATGACGAATCGCCGCCCCGAATCATAAAACGGCGATTCGTCATGACCATTTCCCTCACCCCTAGCCCTCTCCCTGCACCCGCAAGGAGTGTCCCCGCCGAGAGCGGCGGCAAAGCCGCTCGCTCTGGCGAGACGGGAGAGGGGGACGAGGGCTCGCTTCGCGAGTTTCACGTTAAACACCCTTGACTTAGATCATGGAATGGCCGCGACGCGGTCGGTAGCATGCCCGCTCAACCTATCGGGAGCAGGCTATGCGGCGATTACTGGGATTTTTCATGGCGGCGTTGTTCGCGGGGCTTTGCGGCCACGCCGCCGCGTCTTTCGACATTCAGGCCCAGGCGCTGCCCGCGGGCTACGCCGGCGACGACATCAAGCAATGGTATGGCGCGTTTGCCGGTGCCGCACCGCTCGATGCGAACGCCAGGGAGGGGATTTTCGCCTTCGCCGTCGATCTCGATGCCGGCCCGAATTTCTCCCGCGACTACGATGCCGCCAGCGGCAAGCTGGCCTTGCGCTACAACATGGCGTTCAACCAGATCGCCGAAGGCTGGAGCTGGGATGCCCTGGCCGATCCGGAGCAGCGCGACTATTACCGCTTCAAATACCTGCCGCTCGGCTTTGAAACGGCCTCCAAGCGTGCGCCCGAAACGATCGAGCTCTATTCCGGCAAGACGGTGGAAGTGAAAAACCTGTGGCGCTACGAATACTTCCTGGCATTCGACAACCTCTATGACTTCTACCCGCGCAAGGTGGACGACGATGCCGGCTTCGGCGCGGATGTGGCGCTGGCCGCGGCGGAGGCCGCACAGCTCACCGAAGGCCGCCGCGTCAAAATGCTCGCCGTGTGCCGCCTGAAGGCCCCGTGGCACACCGAAAGCAACACCTTCTGGAAGGCCACCTTCGCCGAGCCGGTGGACTACACCCTGAGGAAGCGCTACCTGGTGGGCGACCTGCTGGAAGTCTGGTTCTACGACGGCGCCAGCGGCAAGGTGTTGGCCAAGGTGCAGCGCCTGAAACCCTGATTCGAGAACTCGTAGCCCGTATGGAGCGCAGCGGAATACGGGGCGGTGGTGGCATCGGGACGCCATCCCGGATTGCGCGAAGCTCCATCCGGGCTACTCCAACTGCCCGCCATGTCGGGCAAAGCCCGGCCTAACGGTCATGGCGAATTGCCGCCCCGATAATGAAACGGCGAATTTGTGGGTCAGGCTTTCTCGCCCGTGCGAGCAGCTCTGCCGCCGCTCGCGGCGGGGACACCCCTTGCGGGTGCAGCCTGACTGCACGGCTGCGCCCTAAAGGGCACAAGAGCCGTACCCACAACCGCTCGAGTTTCACGCTAAATCAACACACCTTCCTTCGCGCATCCCTTACTAGCCGTCACTTCACCCACATCGTCTTGACGTTCACGAACTCGCGGATGCCGTGGTAGGACAGCTCGCGGCCGAAGCCCGAGGCCTTGACCCCGCCGAACGGCAGGCGCGGGTCTGATTTCACCATGCCGTTGATGAAGCAGCAGCCGGCTTCGATCTGGCGCGACAGCTTTTCGGCATGGCCGGCATCGCGGCTCCACAGGCTGGAACCCAGGCCGAAGCGGGTGGCGTTGGCGATGTCGATGGCGTCCTGTTCGCCGCGCGCGCGGATGACCACTGCGACCGGGCCGAACAGCTCCTCGTGATAGACGCGCATTTTGGGCGTGACGTGGTCGAGGATGGAAGGCAGATAATACGCGCCGTCCCCCTCCACCGGCTCGCATCCCAAAAGCGGCTGCGCGCCCTGGACGATGGCGTCGGTGACCTGGCGATGCAGTTCGTCGCGCAGGTCGAGGCGGGCCATCGGGCCGACCTGGCAGCTGTTTTTCATCGGGTCGCCAAGCCGCAGCGCGGCCACCTTCTGGCGGAACAGGCGGACAAATTCGTCGGCGATTTCCGGTACCAGGATAAAGCGCTTGGCCGCGATGCAGGACTGGCCATTGTTGAGGAAGCGCGAGTTGACGGCCTGGGTGCTGGCGTCGTTCAGGTCGGCGTCGCGCAGGACGATGAACGGATCCGAGCCGCCCAGTTCCAGCACGCATTTCTTCAGGTGCCGCCCGGCCTCCATCGCCACCATACGCCCCGCCGGTTCGGAGCCGGTGAAAGTGACGGCGTGCACGCGCGGATCGGCGATCACGCGGGCGACCTGGCCGGCGTCGATCATCAAGGTGGTGAATACGTGCGGCGGCAGGCCGGCCTCGCGCAAAACGGCTTCGATCGCCAACGCGCAGCCGGGCACGTTCGACGCGTGCTTGAGCAGCACGCCGTTGCCCGCCACCAGCGCCGGCGCGGCGGCGCGGAACACCTGCCAGAACGGGAAATTCCACGGCATCACCGCAAGCACCATGCCGAGCGGCTGGTAGGAGACGTAGCTCCTGGCGGCGTCGGTTTCGATCACTTCGTCTTCGAGAAAATCCGCCGCGTGGCGGGCGTAGTAGTCGCACGCCAGGGAGCACTTTTCCACCTCGGCATGCGCCTCCCGCCGCAGCTTGCCCATTTCGCGCGTGATCAGGGTGGCATAGTCGTCGCGGTTGGCGAGCAGCCTCTCCGCCGCGCGGGTCAGCACCTCGGCGCGCTGGGCGAAACTTGCCTGGCGCCAGTTTGTCTCAGCTGCATGGGCGGCCTCCAGCGCCGCATCGAGTTGCTCTCCGTCCCACGTGGGGAATTCCTGCTCAACCTTGCCGGTGGCGGGATTCAGGCTGATATGGGGCATCGCTAGCTATCTTTTAAAGGCGTCAGGTTTTACTATAGCAGCTATGAATCGTATATTGATCGCAGCCATATTCCTAGCGGGGCTTGCGTTCCCCGCCGCCGCCGCAAACCCCGAAGCAGATTTTCTCGCCGCCCGCGAAGCCTTCCGGACCGGCGACATCTCCCGCCTCAACACCCATGCCGAGCGCCTGCAGGGCAACGCGCTGGAACCCTTCGTCGCCTACATGCAGATCCTGTCGCGCATCAAGGACGCCAGTCCGGACGAGATCAGGGGCTTCATCCAGCGCAACTCGGACAGCTACCTGTCCGACAAGCTGCGGGCGGACTGGCTGCGCTACCTGGGCAGGAACCAAAGCTGGGAGGCGTTCCTGGACGAATACCCGGCGCTCGTCAACAAGGACGCCGAGCTGGCCTGCTACGCGTTGCAGGCGCGCCTCGCCCAGGGAGACGTCAACGCGCTGGCGGAGGCGAAGCCCTACTGGTTCAGCGCCGAAGACCAGCCGGCGAGCTGCCTGCCGCTGTTCGCCGCCCTGGCGAACAATGGCCAGCTGACGGTGGAAGACGTCTGGGTGCGCCTGCGCCTGGCGCTGGAGGCGGGCAACGTCAGCGTGGCGAAGAACGTCGCGCGCTACTTTCCCGGCCAGCAGGAAATTCCCTCGCGCGAGCTGGACCGGGCGGCGGAAAACCCCACCGCCTTCCTCGACAAGCTTCCCGTCGATCTGGACACCCGCGCCGGCAGGGAGCTGACCCTGTTCGCCCTGTACCGCCTGTCGCGCAGCCAGCTGCAGCAGGCGGCCTCCTACTGGAACGAACTGCGTAGCCGGTTCGGCGCGGAAGACCAGGCTTACGCCTGGGGTCAGCTCGCCTTCCACGCGGCGCGCAAGCACGATCCGGACGCGCTGGCCTGGTACGCGAAGGCCGCCGGGGCGCGGCTGTCGGACTTGCAGCTCGCCTGGAAGGTGCGCGCCGCCCTGCGCGAGCGCAGCTGGCCGGAAGTGCAGACGGCCATCGCCGCGCTGTCGGCGGCGGAGCAGAACCAGAGCGCCTGGCGTTACTGGAAGGCGCGCGCGCTCAAGGCGCAGGGCCAGACGGTGGCGGGCAACGCCATCCTGGCGCCGCTGTCGAAGGAATTCAATTTTTACGGCCAGCTCGCCGCCGAGGAACTGGGGGTCGCGGCGGGCAATCCGTCCGAGAGCTACAAGCCCACGCAAGACGAGATCAAGGCGATGGAAAAAACGCCGGCCATCCGCCGCGCGCTGGCGCTGTATGAGATCGGCCTGCGCTACGAGGCCAACCGTGAGTGGGGATGGGCGGTGCGCGGCCTGGACGACCGCAGCCTGCTTGCCGCGGCGGAAGTGGCGCAGCGCCACGCCTGGTACGACCGCGCCATCTACACCGCGGAAAAGACCGCGCAGCTGCACGATTTCAGCCTGCGCTTTCCCGCGCCGCACCGCGACGTGATGCAGGAACAGGCGCGCCAGGCGGGACTGGACGAGGCCTGGGTCTACGGCCTGATCCGCCAGGAAAGCCGCTTCGTGCAGCAGGCACGCTCCGGGGTGGGCGCCTCGGGCCTGATGCAGCTGATGCCGGGCACGGCGCGCTGGGTGGCGAAGCGCCTCGGGCTGAAACACTTCCGCCAGTCGCTGGTCAACCAGCTCGAAACCAATGTGACGCTCGGCACCTATTATCTCAAGTACGTGCTGGACAAGCTCGACAACCAGCCGCTGCTGGCGACCGCCGCCTACAATGCCGGCCCGCGCCGGGCGATCGGCTGGCGCGGGCCGACGCCGATGGAAGGCGCGATTTACGCCGAGACCATCCCGTTCAGCGAAACGCGCGGCTACGTGCAGAAAGTCATGAGCAACGCCGTCTATTACGGCAACCGTTTCGGCCAGCAATTGCTATCCTTGAAGCAACGCCTCGGCACGGTTGCCGGCGCGAGCGAAAAACCGGATTGCGGCGGCGACGACGAGCGCGCGCCGGGGTGTGAGTGAGTCATCAGTCATCAGTCATCAGTCATCAGTTGTCAGTTTTGTTTTGTGCGCGGCAAAGCCGCACGGTTTTTACTGATCACTGACAACTGAAAACTGACAACTCCCAGGAGTTCGCCATGGAAATCAACAAGGTCTGCATCCTCGGCGGCAGCGGCTTTGTCGGCCGCCACATCGTCGGCCGGCTGTGCGAGCGGGGATGCGAGGTGCGCGTGCCCACCCGCAATCTCGACCGGGCGCGGCATCTCCTGGTCTTCCCCACCGTGGCGCTGGAGCAAGCGAACATCCACCAGCCGGACGTGCTCGAACGCCAGTTCGAAGGCATGGACGCGGTGATCAACCTGGTCGGCATCCTGCATGAAAGAAAGCGCGGCGATTTCGAGCGCGCCCACGTCGAACTGCCGGGCAAGGTGATCGAGGCCTGCCGGGCTGCCGGGGTGAAGCGGCTGCTGCACATGAGCGCCCTGGGAGCGGCCATCGACGGCCTCTCCCGCTACCAGCGCAGCAAAGGCGAAGGCGAGGCGCGGGTGCTGGCGGCCCACGGCGCCGGCCTGGCGGTGACGGCGTTCCGCCCGTCGGTGATTTTCGGCCCGGGGGATTCCTTCCTCAACCTGTTCGCCCGCCTGCTGCAATGGGCGCCGGCGTTCCCGCTCGGCAGCCCCGACGCCAAGTTCCAGCCGGTCTGGGTCGGCGATGTCGCCCGCGCCTACGCCGCCAGCCTGGACGACGCCGCCACGTTCGGCCAGCGCTATGACTTGTGCGGGCCGACGGTTTATACTCTGCGCCAGCTGGTGGAATTCGTCGCCAAAACCCGCGGCCTCGAACGCAGGATCATCCCGCTGTCCGACGAGATGTCCTCGCTCCAGGCCAGCCTGCTGGGATTGCTGCCGGTGAAAATGCTGACCCACGACAATTACCTGACGCTAAAAACCGACGCGGTATGCGCCTGCCCGTTCCCGCCGGTGTTCGGCATCGAGCCCGCCGCGCTGGAAGCGGAGGCGCCGCGCTACCTGGCGGACACGGCACGGCCGCGCCTCAGGAAATTCATCGACTGATTGGGGAAAGGCTTTTCACCGCAAAGGACGCCAAGGTTCGAAGAGTGACTCTCCGGTATTCGTGAACATAACGGCATGACCCCCTCTCCCGCGGGCGGGATAACCAGCGACTTGGGCAGCGTTTTGCTGCCCTAGTCGAATGGCTAGCAGGTCCATCAGAGGGGTTGGGGTGAGGGACTTTGCACTTGGGCAACGCTTGCAGAGAGGCAAACGCCCTCATCCCCGGCCCTTCTCCCGCCTACGGGAGAAGGGAGAAAACCGACCGGAGTAGTTACCAAACAATAATGTCAGTTCCAGCTTCATGAAAATCTACGCCGTAGGCGGTTCCGTGCGCGATGAGCTGCTCGGCCTGCCGGTCATCGACCGCGACTACGTGGTGGTGGGCGCGACGCCGGAGGAAATGGCGCGGCGCGGCTACCGCCCCGTGGGCAAGGATTTCCCGGTCTTCCTGCATCCCGACACCCACGAGGAATACGCCCTCGCCCGTACCGAGCGCAAGACCGCGCGCGGCTACAAGGGATTTCAGGTTTTCGCCGCGCCGGAGGTGACGCTGGAGGAGGACCTGGCGCGGCGCGACCTGACCATCAATGCCATCGCCGAGGATGAAGCCGGCAACCTGATCGATCCTCACGGCGGCGCGGCCGACCTCGCGGCGGGCATCCTGCGCCATGTCAGCCCGGCCTTCGTCGAGGATCCGGTGCGCGTGCTGCGGGTGGCGCGCTTCGCCGCGCGCTTCGGTTTTTCCATCGCGCCGGAAACGCTGGCGTTGATGCGGGAGATGGCCGCGAACGGCGAGGTCGATGCGCTGGTGCCGGAGCGGGTGTGGCAGGAACTGGCGCGCGGGCTGATGGAAAAAATCCCCTCGCGCATGTTCCTCGCCCTGCGCGAATGCGGCGCGCTCGCCCGCATCCTGCCCGAGCTGGATGCGCTGTTCGGCGTGCCGCAGCCGGAACAGTGGCATCCCGAGGTGGATACCGGCGTGCACGTGATGATGGTGCTGGACTACGCCGCCGCACAAGACTACAGCCTGCCGGTGCGCTTCGCCGCGCTGACCCACGATCTCGGCAAGGGAACGACGCCGCCGGAAATCTGGCCGCGCCACATCGACCACGAAACGCGCAGCTTCGAACTGCTCAAGCCGCTGTGCCAGCGCCTGCGCGTGCCCAACGACTGCCGCGAACTGGCGCTGGTGGTGGCGCGCTTCCACGGCGTCACCCACCGCGCCTTCGAACTGCGTCCGGAAACCGTGCTCAAGCTGTTGCTGGAAACCGATTCGCTACGCCAGCCGCAGCGCTTCGAGGCGTTTCTCCAGGCGTGTGCCGCCGACTACTGCGGCCGGCTCGGCTGGCAGGACAAAACCTTCGCCCAGGCCGACTTCCTGCGCCAGGCGCATCGGGTGGTCCAGGCGGTGAATGCCGGCGAGGTGGCCCGGCAATGCGCCGACCCGGCGCAGATCAGCGACCGGGTGCGCGAAGCGCGCCTGGTGGCGGTCAAGTCGTGGCGGCAAAGCATGTAGGTCGGGCACCCCGCGCCCGACAAATTCGATCCCCCCAATCCCACACGTCGGGCACGGGGTCCCGACCTGCGAGGGAACGATTGCCCGCTTCGCTCGCGATTGATGCGGTTCGCCATGCTCACCGCATCCTACGCCTACGGGGTCTGGTTTATCCTTAAAACCTCGGTTCACGCGCGGAAGCGGCCGACCATTTCTTCCAGGCCGGCCGAGAGTTCCTCCAGATCGCGCGCGGCATCCGAAACCCGTTCCACCGCCGTATCGTTTTCTTCCGCCATTTGCGCGACGTGTTCCACGTTGCCGGCGATCTCCGCAGCCGCCGCGTTTTGTTCATTCACCGAGGCGGTGATGTGATCGATTCCCTCGCTGGTCGAGGTGACGGAAGCCGTGGCGCTGGCCATCACCTCGGCCACGTTTTCCAGGTGGCTCTGGCTGAACAGGAGAGATTGCCTGCCCCGTTCGATGGTGGTCTCGACATTCTGGGACTGCTGCGCGATGGCCAGGGTGACGGTATCGATTTCGCTGGCCGAGTCGGCCGACTTCTCCGCCAGTTTGCGCACCTCGTCCGCCACCACGGCGAAGCCCCGGCCTTGCTCGCCGGCGCGGGCGGCCTCGATGGCGGCGTTGAGCGCGAGCAGGTTGGTCTGGTTCGCGATGTCGCGGACCTGGCGGGTGAGCGATGTGATGTGATTGGTGTTGCGCACGAATTCCTGCACCGAGCTGGCGATTTCCTCGACGGCGGATTCGGCCTGATCGATCGCCCCGACCAGCTCCGACAGGCTTTCGTTGCCCTCGCGCGAACGCGCCAGGCTGTCCTGGGACAGGCGCAGAACCTCGACCGCGCTGTCCGCGACCGAAGCCACGCTCACCGTCATTTCCTCGACTGCGGCGGCGGAAGAGTGGACCGCCCTGCTCTGGGAGCGCGAGGATTGCCTGACTTGCTCCGCGGTGCCGGATAGCGCGTGGGCCGTGCCGGCGACCTGCTTCGCGCTGCCGGCGATGTCGTGGATGATCGACTGGAAGCTGGCGACCAGGCTGTTGAACGCCGCCGCCATCCGTCCCAGTTCGTCGCTGCCGCCGGCCGGGGCGCGATCCGATAGGTCACGGGTCTCCTGCATGCGCAGGATCACTGTTTGGAGCTCGTTCAGCGGCACAGTGATGCTGCGGGTGATGCGCCACGCGATCAGCGCCAGCAGGATCAGGACGATCGAGGAAGTCAGGGCGAATTTGAGCCCTTCGCGCCAGAACACCGCATCGACGTCATCGATGTAAATGCCCGAACCGATCACCCAGCCCCACGGTTCGAATCCCTTGACGTAGGAAATTTTCGGCACCGGCTCCTGCACGCCCGGCTTGGGCCACAGGTAGGAGACGAAGCCGGCCTTCTTTTCGCGCACCGTGCGGACGAATTCCACGAACAACCGGTTTCCCTGCGGGTCCTTGAAATCGGACAGGTCCTTGCCGTTCAGCTCCGGCTTGTAGGGATGCATGATCATGCGCGGCTGCATGTCGTTGATCCAGAAATATTCCTTGTCTTCGTAGCGCAGCGCCTGGATCGCGGCGATGGCCTGGTTTTGCGCCTCGGCGGCGGACAGGCGGCCCTGCCTCGCGAGTTCGTGGTAGTAGCCGATCACGCCGTGCGCGGTTTCGACCACGTGCCGGGTTTTGACCTGCCGGTCGTCGAGCAGGTTTTGCTTGAGCGTGAGCAGCGAACCGGCCATCACCGCCATGAAGCCGGCCAGCGTTGCCGCCAGGATGAACAGCAGCCTGGTGCGAATGTTGTGGTTTTTCAGTTCGAACATTTTTTCTCTTCTTTTGTGGGGTGGAGCGGGAAAAGCGGCTACCGCGCGGGAATGATACCGTCGGCGCGGGCCGGCGTCACCGGCCCATTCGATTTTGCCACGGCGAAGTTACAGGGTTGTGTCAAAAAAGGACACTTTCGCCGCTGGCTCGCACGTCCTGCCCGGACGGCCGAACAGATAGCCCTGGCCGCGGGCGAAGCCCTGCCGCGCCACTTTTTTCAGGGTCTCGCCGGTTTCGATGCCTTCCGCCACCAGATGATACCCCGCCTTGACGACCATCGCGGCGAGGTTCTCGACGATGACGCCCTGCCGGCCGCCGGCGTCGAGATGACGGATCATGGAAATGTCGAACTTGATGATGTCGACCGGCATGCTGGCGAGATAGCCGAGCGAGGAATAGCCGCTGCCGAAGTCGTCGAGGGCGATCTTGAAGCCGTCCTGGCGCAGCCGGTTGAGGTTGGCGGAAGCCTGGTGCAGCTGGGTGATCAGCGCAGTTTCGGTGACTTCCACCACCAGCCGGTATCGATCGAGGAAGCGGCCCAGCGCCATCACCCGCTGGATGATCGCCGGGTTGATCACGCCAGGGCCGGAAACGTTGAGCGATACGCCGGTATCGGGCGGAATCCTGCCTTGCGCCAGGTCTTGGGCGATACGCTCGATGATGGCGAGGTCGAATTCGGCCTCCAGCCGGCGCGCCTCGATGATCGGGAAGATGGAGGAGGGCATGATCAGCTCCTGCCCGTCGCGGATGCGCACCAGCGCCTCGTAGTAATCGACTTCGCCGGTGACCAGATTGACCACTGGCTGGTAGTGCATTTCGATCGATTCGCCGCTCGCCATCGCCTCGAATACCGCGTTGTTGGCGCGGGTCGAGAACAGGATGCCGGCGTCGTTGGTCATGCCGTCGTCGAAGATGGCAAGCTTGTGCCGCCCCGGCCGCTTGGCGTGGTACATCGCGACGTCGGCCTGCTTGGGCAGGATGGCGAGGCTGTCGGGATCGTTGCCCGAAGCGTGGGCCAAGCCGACGCTGATGCGCACCGGCTCCTTCACGCCGGTGCCGGAAAAATCGTGGCGGCCGGTCTGCTCGATGCAGCGCTGCGCCGCCTGCGCGGCCAGGGCGGGGTCGGTATCGAGGAAAATCGTGGCGAATTCGTCGCCGCCCAGGCGGTAGAGGCGGTCGCCGTGGCGCAGCGCGTCCTGCAGGATCCGGGCGATGGCCTGGAGCACCTGGTCGCCCGCCTGGTGGCCGTAGCTGTCGTTGATCGCCTTGAACTGGTCGCAGTCGAACAGGATGAAGGAGACGATCAGCCGGTGGCCGCTGGCCACGGCCAGCACCTGCTCCCAGTCGTCCTCGAAGCAGCGCCGGTTGAAAATCCCGGTGAGCGGGTCGCGGTGCGCCAGCAGCCAGAGTTCGTCGTTCTTCTCGTTCAGGCTGCGGTGCATGTTTTCCAGCTGATTCTGGTAGTCGTTCAGGGACATGCGCACTTTTTCCAGCTCGGCCACCGGCAGGCTATGGCTGAAGCCTTCCTGCAGCAAGGTGCTGCGGCCGGCGCGCAGGGTGTCGATATGCAGCGACAGGCTGCGCAGCGGCGCGGCCAGGAGCGAATGCAGGATGAAGAAAAAGGCGATGGAAAGAACGATCAGGATGAAAATGATGTTTTGCCGCGACTGGGAAAGAAATTCGAGCAGCGCGGCGCTTTCCGGGTTGGCCTTGAGCTGGAACGTCAGGTGCCGGGCGACCTGCTCGGCCGGCAGGCGCGACTGGCCACCGCCCTCCAGCTGGATGCTGTCCGCATTGACGTAGCCGAACCCGTATTCTTCCTTGAGGGCGCCGAGAAAATCGATCTTGATGCCGAGATAGCCCTGCACCGAGGCGGGAACATTCGCCACCGCCCGGACTGGCTGAAAAATATACAGGTAGGCGCGGTTGCCTTCGCGCCCGACGAACCGCCCGATGCCCTCCGGGCCGATGGCCGCCGGCATGTTGTTGATGGGTTGCGGGGCGAGGGCTTTGCCTTGCCGGTCATAGATTTCCACCGCGTTGGTGAAATTGGGCAGCAGCCCGCCGAGAGCCCGGTTGTCGCGCCAATAGCCGTAATAGGCTGGATTGGCCAGCTGTTGCCGCGTTTCGTCCTGGCTGGCAAGGCTTTCCGCCAGCTGCTTGATTCCGCTGGCGACGCGCGCAACGGCCTGGTCGAGCTCGTCTTGCGCCGCCTTCATGTTTTGCGCCTGCGCCTCGGCGCGGATGGCGTCCAGCCTGTCCTGCATGACCGCGTTCAAGAACCAGAACGAAAGCGACATCAGGATGATGAAGCCCAGGGCATAGGCCTTGATGGTGAATGGCCAGAACCGTAGCCGGAAGCGCATCGCTAGTTCCCCGCCATGGCGGCAAGGGTGGCGCCGACGGTATCCGCCAGGTCGAATTCCTGTTCGCCATCGAAAAAATGGCCGGCATGGGCGATGACGGCAAGCCGCGCGCCGCTGCTCCCGACTTTTCCCGGCCAGCCCTTGTCCATCGCCGTATCGGCGCCGCCCAGGATCACTTCCGCCGGCACCTGCGTTTTGCGCAGCAGGTTCAGGGTAACGCTGGCGTCCTCGGCGGCGTAGGACAGGAAAGCCGCCGGCGGGGCGGCATAATTTTTGTGGCAGTAGGCCAGGGTGAACCGGCCCAGCGTTTGCGGCCGCGATTTTATTTGGGCAACGGCCTCGCGGCGCTCCGCGCCGTCGCTGTGCAGCGGGACCAGGCTGGTCAGGATGGCTTTTTTCACCGCAACATCGGGGCGCTGCGCCACGTAGCGGAGAATCTGCTCGCTGCCGAAGCTATGGCCGACCAGCACGATGGTGCGATAGCCCTTGCCGGCCAGCCAGCTCACCCAGAGGCCGACCTCCGCGACATCGCCCTCCAGCGTGTGGGCGTGCACGGCTTCGCAGGCGAGGCTCTGGGCGCGCCGGTCGATGCCAAGGGAAAGGGTGGGCGCCAGCACGGTGTAGCCCTGGTCGGCCAGCGTGCCCGCCAGCCGGCTCATCGGCGGCGCCTGGCGGGTCTGCAGAAAACCATGCAGCAGCAGGACGGCCGGCTTGGCCGGCTGCCCGGCGCGCCACTCGGCAGCGGCGATGGTGCCGCCGGGCAGCCGTTGCTCCACCGTTTCCGCCCAGCCCCGTTGCAGCGGCAGGAAAGCCAAACCGAGCAGGGCGGCGCAATGCCATTGGCGGCGGAACGGGCTTCCGGGCAAACGTTGCATCATGTTCGGGCCATAAATAATTGTGCGGGAATCCCACTTTATGGAAGAAACCCGGAACGTGCAAGCCACTGCCGGTCCGGCGCGCCTTGCAGCCGGAGCGGTTTCGTCCGATTATGCTATTTTGGATAGCCCAACGCCGCCGCCATGACCTCTTCGCCCCTCCTCCGCCGCCTGTCGATCGCGCTGCTCGTCCTGCTCGGCCTCGCCGCCGCCCTGTGGTGGATCGGCCAGCCCAAGCCGGTCGCGGTGACGCTGGGCGAGGTGGACCGCGGCCGGGTCGAATCGACCATCGCCAACACCCGCGCCGGCACGGTCGAAGCCTGCCAGCGCACGCGGCTGTCCACCATCCTCGGCGGCCGCATCGAGGTCCTGGCGGTGAAGGAGGGCGACCGGGTGAAAAAAGGCCAGTTGCTGATCAAGCTGTGGAACGACGACCAGCAGGCGCAAAGCCGACTGGCGCTGGCGCAGCTGGACGTGGCGAAAATGCACGTCGGCGAGGCCTGTGTGCCCGCCGCCAACGCCGAACGCGAGGCCGCCCGGCAAAGCGCCCTGCGCGCCAAAGGGTTCGTCTCCGCTGCGGCGGAAGAGGCCGCCGCGGCCGACGCGCGCTCCCGCCGGGCCGGCTGCGATGCGGCCAAGGCCGGCGTAACCCAGGCCGAAGCGCAAGTCCGGGTGGCGCGCGTGGAGCAGGGCCGCACCCTGCTGTACGCGCCCTTCGCCGGCACCGTGGCCAAGATCGTCGGCGAGGTCGGCGAATACTCCACCCCTTCGCCGCCCGGCATCCCGATGCCGCCGGCGATCGACCTGATCGACGATTCCTGCCTTTACGTCAAGGCGCCGATGGACGAGGTGGACACGCCGAAAATCCAGCCCGGCCAAGCGGTGCGCATCACCCTCGACGCCTTGCCGCAGCAATCCTTTCCCGGCCACGTCAAACGCATCGCCTCGCTCGTGTCCACCGCCGAGAAGCAGTCGCGCACGGTGGACATCGAAGCCACCTTCGACCCGCCGCCCGCCGGCAAGCTGCTCGCCGGTTACAGCGCCGACGTCGAGGTGATCCTCGCGGTGCGCGACAACGCGGTGCGCGTGCCCACCCCGGCGCTGCTGGAGGGCAGCCGGGCGCTGGTGGCGCGCCCCGACGGCACGCTGGAACAACGCCAGGTCCGCGCCGGGGTGGCCAACTGGCAATACACCGAGGTGCTCGGCGGCCTCGCGCCGGGCGAGCGGGTGGTCACTTCCCTCGAACGCGAGGGGGTGAAGGCCGGCGCCCATGTCGTGGCGGAAAAAGCGGCGGCGAAGGACTAGGAAATGACCTCGCCCCAGATCGAGCTGTGCGGCATCGAGCGCGTTTTCCACCTGGGCGACAGCGCGGTGCATGCGCTGCGCCGGATCGACCTGGCCATCGCGCCCGGCGAATACGTCGCGGTGATGGGGCCCTCCGGCTCGGGAAAATCGACCTTGCTCAACCTGCTCGGCCTGCTCGACCGGCCCGACGCCGGCACCTACCGCCTCGAAGGGCGCGACGTGACCACCCTGTCGGCGGAAGAGCAGGCACGGGTGCGCAGCGAGCGGATCGGCTTCGTGTTCCAGAGCTTCCACCTGGTGGCGCGGCTGACGGCGGCGGAGAACATCGCCCTGCCGATGATGCTGGCCGGCATCCCGGCGAAGGAGCGCGCCGGGCGGATCGCCCGAGCGCTCGACGACTACGGCCTGGCGGATCGGGCCGGCCACCGCCCCGACCAGCTTTCCGGCGGGCAGCGCCAGCGGGTCGCCATCGCCCGCGCCACCATCATGCGGCCGGCGGTGATCCTGGCCGACGAACCCACCGGCAACCTCGACCGCGCCACCGGCGAGGAAGTGATCCGTCTGCTGGAAGAACTCAACCAGGGCGGCGTCACCCTGATCGTCGTCACCCACGACCCCGCCCTCGGCAGCCGCGCCCGGCGCCGGCTGCAGATGGAGGACGGCGCGCTGCGGCACGACAGCATGCAGGAAGAACCCGCGCCATGCGCGCCCCCGACCTGATCCGCTTCGCGCGCGACGCCGCCACCGGCAACCCGCTGCGCACCTTCCTGTCGGTGCTGGCAGTGGCCATCGGCGTGGCGGCGGTGGTGGTGCTGACCGCGCTCGGCGACGGCGCGCGGCGCTACGTGGTCAACGAATTCTCCGCCATCGGCAGCAACCTGGTGATCGTCCTGCCCGGCCGTTCGGAAACCGGCGGCTTCAATCCGGCCAACGCCATCACCGGCACCCCGCGCGACCTGACCATCGACGACGCCCACGCGCTGTTGCGCGGCAGCGCCATCCGCCGCCTCGCCCCGCTCGCGGTCGGCACTTCGGAAATCGAGGTCGGCGGCAAGCTGCGCGAAGCGATGGTGGCCGGCACCACCGCCGAGTTCATCGAAGTGCGCCGCCTGTCGCTCGCCCAGGGACGCTTCCTGCCGGACGAGGACTGGAGCCGGGGCTCGGCGGTGGCGGTGATCGGCGCCAAGATTCGCGACGAACTGTTCGGCCCGGAACCCGCCCTCGGCCGGCTGGTGCGTATCGGCGACCGGCGCTTTCGCATCGTCGGCGTGATGGCGGCGAGCGGACAGGGGCTCGGCATGAACAACGACGAGCTGTTGATCGTACCGGTGGCGCAGGCGCAGGCGATGTTCAACAGCAACACCCTGTTCCGCATCCTGATCGAGGCGCGCAGCCGCGAAGCGATCCCGGCAGCCAAGACGCAGGCCGCCGAGATTCTCAAGCTGCGCCACGAAGGCGAGCTGGACGTGACCGTCATCACCCAGGACGCGGTGCTCGCCACCTTCGACCGCCTGCTCGGCGCGCTGACCTACGGCGTCGGCGGCATCGCCGCCATCAGCCTGGCGGTGGCGGGAATCCTGGTGATGAACGTGATGCTGGTGTCGGTGGCCCAGCGCACCGCCGAGATCGGCCTGTTGAAGGCGCTGGGCGCCACCGGCCGCACCATCCGGCTGCTGTTCCTGACGGAAGCGGCGATGCTGTCGCTGGCCGGGGCGGCCGCCGGCTTCCTGCTCGGCCACGCCGGCGCGGCGCTGATCCGCCATCTCTACCCGACCTTTCCCGCCTACCCGCCGGCCTGGGCGGTGCTCGCCGCGCTCGCCACGGCGCTGGCGACCGGCCTGCTGTTCGGCGTCGCGCCGGCGCGGCGGGCCGCGCGGCTCGATCCGGTGCTGGCCTTGTCGGGGCGGTGATTACTGCCGGAAAGGGGGAATCTTGAAACCGAACGATGGCCGCGAAAAGGCACAAAAGGCGCAAGAAAGAACCCGGCACGCCCATATTTTGTGCTTTTTGTGCCTTTTCGCGGCTAATGGCTCTGGACATCACCGTGGCTGTAGGTGCGAATTCATTCGCACGGCGGCCGCGAATTGTGCGAATGAATTCGCACCTACATGCTCCGGTGACCGTTTTGGCGCCGGAATCGATCGCCGCAAAAAGGCACAAAAAGCACAAGAGAAAACCCGTCACGCCCGTATTTTGTGGTTTTTGTGTCTTTTCGCGGCTAATGGCTCTGGACATCGCCGTGGCTGTAGGTGCGAATTCATTCGCACAGCGGCCGCGAATTGTGCGAATGAATTCGCACCTACATGCTCCGGTGACCGTTTTGGCGCCGGAATCGATCGCCGCAAAAAGGCACAAAAAGCACAAGAGAAAACCCGTCACGCCCGTATTTTGCGCTTTTTGCGCCTTTTCGCGGCCAACCCCCTTTCCCGTCCCCGCGCTTCGCGGCTCCTGGCATGATGCGTCTCTCCGACAGCATTCACCTTGCCCTGCGCGCCATCACCGCGCACCGCCTGCGCAGCTTCCTGACGCTGCTGGGCATCGGCGTCGGCGTCGCGGCGGTGATCCTGCTCACTTCCATCGGCGAGGGCATCCACCGCTTCGTGCTGGCTGAGTTCACCCAGTTCGGCACCAACGTCATCACCGTCCTGCCGGGCAAGGTCAAGACCACGGGCATTCCGCCGGCCGGCATTCCGACTTCGGTGCGCCCGCTGACGCTGGAGGATGCGCGCGCGGTGGAGCGCCTGCCCAACGTCGCGGCGATGACGCCGGTGGTGTGGGGCAATTCCGAGGTGGGCGGCAACGGGCGCCTGCGCCGCACCACGGTGTACGGGGTGAGCGCCGGCATGCTCAGGGTGTTCAAGATTCGGGTGCGAAGCGGCCAGTTCCTGCCGGAGGGAGACGCGGAAAACGCCCGCTCTTTCGTCGTGCTCGGCAGCAAGCTGAAGAACGAGCTATTCGGCGGCGGCAATCCGCTCGGCGCGCGGGTGCGTATCGGCAGCCTGCAATTTCGCGTCGTCGGCGTACTCGAAGCCAAGGGGCAGGTGCTCGGCATCGACCTGGACGACACCGCCTACATCCCGGCGGCGCGGGCGCTGGAACTCTACAATCGCGACGGGCTGATGGAAATCGACGTGTCCTACCGCGAAGGCACGGCGGCGGGGCGGGTGAGCGCGGCGGTCGGGGCCGTACTCAAGGCGCGCCACGGGCGCGAGGATTTCACCATCACCACGCAGGAAGACATGCTGCGCACGCTGTCGAAAATCCTCGACATCCTGACCATGGCGGTCGGCGCCCTGGGCGGGATTTCCCTGCTGGTCGGCGGCGTCGGCATCGCCACCATCATGACCATCGCCGTCGCCGAACGCACCGGCGAAATCGGCCTGCTGGTGGCGCTGGGCGCGCCGCGCCGCACCATCCTCGGCCTTTTTCTCAGCGAGGCGGTGGCCCTGTCCGGCGCCGGCGGCATCCTCGGCCTCGCGCTCGGCGTCGGCCTGGCGCAACTCCTGCGCCTGGCCGTGCCGGGGCTGCCGGTGCATACCCCGCTCACCTTCGTCTTCCTGGCCGAAGCCGTGGCCGTCGCCATCGGCCTAGTCGCCGGCGTTCTCCCCGCCCGCCGCGCGGCGCGGCTGGACCCGGTGGAAGCGCTGCGGGCGGAATAGGACGCCAAGGCAGGACACGACGTTTTTCCGGGAACAAAAAAGCCGGCGCGAGGCCGGCTTTTTCCTTGATGCGATGGCGCTTATTTCAGGCCCAGAATCCAGTTGGCCAGCTTGGTCGCATCTTCCGGCTTGACCGCGCCATTGGGCGGCATGAACGGCATGCCGGCCTTGCCTTCCTTCATCCAGCCCTTGCCGGCCGGGCCGGTGCCCTTGACGATCTCATCGGCGAGCGTGGCGGCGGCGCCCTTCTGGCCGGCGTATTTCTTGGCGACATCCTTGTAAGCCGGGCCGAGCACCTTGGCCGCCACCTGATGGCAAGCCAGGCAACCGCTCTTTTGCGCCAGCGCGCTTTCGTCGGCTGCAGCGGCTTGTCCGGCTGCCAGCAGGGCCGCAACGGCGGCAATCCCGAGAACTGCTTTCATTTAATGCTCCTTGTTTGGATTGAGAAAAAAATAGAACCGCTATGTTATCCAACTTTTCCGGGCTTGCCTATGATTTCGGTCAATCTATGGAACGCCGCAGCGCGTCCAGATCGGCAATCGCCGGCAAGCATTCAACGCCCCGGCACAGCCAGGCGTTGACGGCGGGCGAAGCCGGCTGGGCGAGGCTGGCCGGCAACCGCGCCAGCTCGTTCGGCAGCGCCAGCACCATGGTCGCCGGCCGGTATTCGGCGGCCAAGGCCCGCCGCCAATCCGCCACTTGGCCGGCGGGGCCGCGCAGAACAACGATCCGTGGCGGTTGCAGATATTCTTCCAGCGCCGCGAGAAAAGCCATGAAACCGCCGGGCTGGGCGGCAAACTGCGGATAAAACAGCGCCAGCGCGCGCTCCGCCGCCGCCAGATAGCGGGTTTCTCCAAGCAGATGGCCGAGACGCTGCAAGGCGAAGGCAGCCACGGCGTTGCCGGCGGGCGTGGCATTGTCGATGCCGGATTTCGGCCGGTAGATCAGCGCTTCGTGGTCGTGGGCGGTGAAGAAGAAGCCGCCTTGGGCGCCATCCTCGAAGCGCGCGAGCAGGGCTTCCGCGAGCTCGCCGGCGAACGCCAGGTCTTCGCCGCGAAAACGCGCCTGCATCAGTTCGACCAGGGCGTCGAGCAAAAAGGCGTGGTCGTCGAGATAGGCGCCCAGATCGGCCCGACCGTCCTTCCACGAGGCCCGCAGCCGGCCGCCCCGCCACAGCTCGGCGCGGAGAAAATCGGCTGCCTGCTGCGCGAGGTCGATCCAGTCCTCCCGCCCGAAGGCGCTGCCGGCGCGCGCCAGCCCCTTGATCGCCAGGGCATTCCAGCCGGCCAGGATTTTTTCGTCGCGCCCCGGCCGCACCCGCCGGTCGCGCCGGGCGAGCAGCTTGGCGCGGGCGCCGGCGAGCAGGCGCCGCGCCTCGGCCAATTCCAGGCCGAGCGCCTGCGCCACCCGGTCGAGCGGCTGGGCCACGTAAAAATGCCAGTGCCGCCCCTCGAAATTGGCCGGCAGGTCGAGGCCGTAATGGCGCGACAGCACGGCATACTCGTCGGCATCGAGCGCGGCGGCGGCCTCCTGCGGCGTCCACACGTAGAACTTGCCTTCCTCGTGCTCGGAATCGGCGTCCAGCGCCGAGTAGAAGCCGCCGTCGGGGTGGCGCATCTCGCGCGCGAGCCAGGCCACGGTCTGTTCCGCCACCGCGCGGAAGCGCTCGTCATGCTCGATGCGCCAGGCATCGGCGTACAGTTCGAGCAGCGCACCGTTGTCGTAGAGCATCTTCTCGAAATGCGGGATCAGCCAGCGATCGTCCACGGAATAGCGGCAGAAGCCGCCGCCGAGCTGGTCGTAAATGCCGCCGTCGGCGATGTGGCGCAGGGTGGATAGCGCCATCGACAACGCCTGTTCGTCTCCTTCCGCGGCATAGCGGCGCAGGCAAAACGCGATCTCGCCCGGGCGCGGAAATTTGGGCGCGCCGCTGAAGCCGCCGAAAGCGGCATCGTAGCTGCGCCGCAGCTGGGCCAGGGCGCCGGCCAACGGCGCCGGTCCGATCTCCACGCCGGCTTGCGGCGCGGGCGCGGCCGCCGCCAGGCTTTGCACCAGCTCGGCATTCTGCCTGCCGATATCCTGCCGCCGCTCGCGATAAGCCTGCGCCACCCGCGTCAGCACATCCTTGAAGCCGGGCAGGTTGTAGCGCGCCGCGAGCGGGAAATAGGTGCCGGCGAAAAACGGGGTCTGGTCCGGCGCCAGAAACAGGGTCAGCGGCCAGCCGCCGCCGCGCCCGGTCAGCAGGTAATGCGCGTTCTGGTAAATCTGGTCGAGATCGGGCCGTTCCTCGCGATCGACCTTGATGGCAATGAAATCGCGGTTGATCAGCGCGGCGGTGACGGCATCCTCGAACGATTCGTGCGCCATCACGTGGCACCAGTGGCAGGTCGAATAGCCGATCGAGAGCAGGATGGGCTTATCCTGTTCGCGCGCCAGAGTAAGCGCACGCTCCGACCATGGATACCAATCCACCGGGTTGTCGGCATGCTGGCGGAGATAGGGGCTGGTTTCGGAGGCGAGATGGTTGGGCATGGCGGGCTCCTGAAAGGGTGATTTTCAGAATACCACATATCCCGACCGTTTTTGTCGGCTATTCGCCTTGAAGCGTGAGCCACAAACGTTTGTCGGGCACGGGGTGCCCGACAAAACGGCTAATCTTCAATACCGCTTTTTGGATGATTGGGTTTGTTGGGTTACGGCGCAAAAGCCGCGCCTAACCCAACCTACATGGCCGCGACGCGGTTAATTGCAGTCAAGGATTATTCAAACGCCGTAGGGCGGCGGCGCGACCTTGAGGACTTCCTCAATGGTGGTGAGGCCGCCGGCGACTTTCATCGCGCCGCTGATCCGCAGCGGCTTCATGCCTTCCTTGTAGGCCAGCTCGCGCAGCGCGGCGACGTCGCACGCCGGCTTGACCAAGGCGCGCAGGGCGGGGGACATGACCAGCATCTCGTACAGGCCGATGCGGCCGAGGTAGCCGGTCATGCGGCATTCCAGGCAGCCGCGCGGGGCGTTTCCCTGCGCCGGCGCGGCGGCTTTCCACGGCTTGACCAGCGCTTCCCAGGCGGCGCCGTCGAGCGCCTCGCGCTCCTTGCAGTGCGGGCACAGGGTGCGCACCAGGCGCTGCGCCATGACGCCGAGCAGGGTGGCGTTGATCAGGTAGGGCGGCACGCCCAGGTCGAGCAGGCGGGAAATCGCCGAGGGCGCGTCGTTGGTGTGCAGGGTGGAGAGCACCAGATGGCCGGTGAGCGCCGCCTGGATCGCCATTTCAGCGGTTTCCAGGTCGCGGATCTCGCCCACCATGATGATGTCCGGATCCTGCCGCATCAGGGTGCGCACGCCGCTGGCGAAATCCAGGCCGATGTTGTGCTGCACCTGCATCTGGTTGAGCTGGGGCGAGATCATCTCGATCGGGTCTTCGATGGTGCAGACGTTGACTTCCGGTACGGCAAGCTGGCGCAGGGTGGAATACAGCGTGGTGGTCTTGCCCGAGCCGGTCGGGCCGGTGACCAGGATGATGCCGTTGGACTGGCCCGCCATCTGGTTCCAGCGGCCCACGTCCTCGTCGGAAAAGCCCATCTCCCGGTAGCTTTGCACGATCACGTCGGGGTTGAAGATGCGCATCACCATCTTCTCGCCGAACGCGGTGGGCATGGTCGAAAGCCGCAGCTCGATCTCGTCGCCGTCGGGCGAACGAGTCTTGATGCGCCCGTCCAGCGGGCGGCGCTTCTCGACGATGTCCATCCGGCCGAGCCCCTTGATGCGGCTGGTGACCGCGCCCAGCACCGCGAGCGGAAGCTGGTAGACATGGTGCATCACGCCGTCGATGCGAAAGCGCACGTCGCCGTGCTCGCGCCGCGGCTCGAGGTGGATGTCCGAGGCGCGCTGGTCGAAGGCGTACTGCAGCAGCCAATCGACGATATGCACCACGTGCTGGTCGTTGGCGTCGAGATTGCCGACGCGGCCCATTTCCACCAGCTGCTCGAAGTTGGACAGGCCGCCGGCGAAGGCCGAATTCTGCGTCTGCGCGGCACGCTTGACCGAGCGCGCCAGGCTGTAGAATTCGGCGAGATAGCGCTGAATATCGAGCGGGTTGGCCACCACGCGCCTGATTTCCAGGCGCAGGATCGGCGCCAGCTCCTTTTCCCACTCGGTGAGGAAGGGTTCGGCGGTCGCCACCACCACCTCGCGCGCGTTCACCTCCACCGGCAGGATGCGAAAGCGCGCCGCGTAGGCGTCCGACATGGTGTTGGTGACGGCGGTGACGTTGATCCTGAGCGGATCGATGTGGTAGTAGGGCAGTCCGACCCAGCCCGCCATCCACTCGGTCAGGGCTTCGAGGTTGAGCAGCTTGTGCGGCGGCTTCGCCGACTTCCATTTCTGCTCGGCGATCTGCGCCAGCGGATGAATCTCGGCGCGGGCGCTGCGCGCGGGCAGCAGCAGGTTTTCCGCGTCCTCCTGCGCCACCACGCCGTCGGCGATCAAAGCCTCGACCAGCTCGCGCACGGTCAGCTTGTGGTCGGCCGGCGCGGCTGTGACTTTGTGGTTCACGATTTTCCCTCTCCCCCTAACGGACATCAGGCTGTGGGTCAGGCTTTAGCCTGACTGTACGGCTAAAGCCGTACCCACAACAGCACATGTCTCGCTGCGCGAGTACACCCTACCGCTCGACCTGACTCACGTCGCGCACCGCGCCCTTGGCGGCGGAGGTGGTCATCGCGGCATAGGCCCGCAATGCCGCCGATACCGTGCGTTCGCGGCTGGCCGGGCGCCACGCCTTGGCGCCTTTCGCTTCCATTGCCTGGCGGCGCTCCGCCAGCACGGCGGCGGATACCTTGAGCTGGATGCTGCGCTGCGGGATGTCGATTTCGATGGTATCGCCTTCCTCGACCAGGCCGATGGCGCCGCCTTCCGCCGCTTCCGGCGAAACGTGGCCGATCGACAGGCCCGAGGTGCCGCCGGAAAAACGCCCGTCGGTCAGCAGCGCACACGACTTGCCCAGGCCTTTCGACTTGAGATAACTGGTGGGGTAGAGCATTTCCTGCATGCCCGGCCCGCCGCGCGGACCTTCGTAGCGGATCACCACCACGTCGCCGGCCGCAATCTTGTCGTCCAGGATCGCCGCCACGGAATCTTCCTGGCTTTCGAACACGCGCGCGCGTCCGCTGAACTTGAGGATGCTCTCGTCCACCCCGGCGGTCTTGACGATGCAGCCGTCCAGCGCGATGTTGCCGTACAGCACGGCCAGCCCGCCATCCTGCGAGTAAGCGTTTGCTTTGTCGCGGATGCAGCCGGTAGTGCGGTTCATGTCGAGCTCGGCGTAGCGCTTGTTCTGGCTGAAAGCGGTCTGGCTCGGCACGCCGCCCGGCGCGGCCTTGAAGAACTCGAACACATGCAGGTCGTGGGCGTGGAGCACGTCCCAGTTTTCCAGCGCTTCACCCAGCGTGTGGGTGTGCACGGTCGGCAGATCGCGATGCAGCAGGCCGGCACGGTCAAGCTCGCCGAGAATGCCGATAATGCCGCCGGCGCGGTGCACGTCTTCCATGTGGTAGGTCTGGATCGAGGGCGCCACCTTGCACAAGTGAGGCACCTTGCGCGACAGCCGGTCGATGTCCTGCATGGTGAAGGCCACGCCGGCTTCCTGCGCGGCGGCGAGGAGATGCAGCACGGTATTGGTCGAGCCGCCCATGGCGATGTCGAGCATCATGGCGTTCTCAAACGCCCCGAACGCGGCGATGGTGCGCGGCAGCGCGCCGGCATCGTCATGCTCGTAATAGCGCTTGGCCAGCTTGACGATCTGCCGGCCGGCTTCGAGGAACAGCTCCTTGCGGTCGGCGTGGGTCGCCACCAGCGTGCCGTTGCCGGGCAGCGCCAGGCCCAGCGCTTCGACCAGGCAGTTCATCGAATTGGCGGTGAACATGCCGGAGCAGGAGCCGCAGGTCGGGCAGGCGGAGCGTTCCATCTGCTGGGTTTCCGCATCGCTGTATTGCGGATCCACCGCCGCCACCATCGCGTCCACCAGGTCGAGGTGCATTTCCTTGCCGTGGATCACCGCCTTGCCCGCTTCCATCGGCCCGCCCGAGACGAAAATGGTGGGGATGTTGAGGCGCAGGGAAGCCATCAGCATGCCGGGGGTGATCTTGTCGCAGTTGGAAATGCACACCAGCGCGTCGGCGCAG
Source organism: Sulfuricella sp. (assembly GCA_028714315.1). Classification (GTDB taxonomy): domain Bacteria; phylum Pseudomonadota; class Gammaproteobacteria; order Burkholderiales; family Sulfuricellaceae; genus Sulfuricella. The sequence continues at coordinate 41,051 of JAQTMN010000017.1, forward strand.
TGCGCATTGACCATGTATTCGACGCTGTCCGCGATCAGGTCGCGCGACGGCAGCGAATAGAGCATGCCGCCGTGGCCCATGGCGATGCCGTCGTCGATGGCGATGGTATTGAATTCCTTCGCCACGCCGCCGGCCTTCTCGATCTCGCGCGCCACCAGCTGGCCCATGTCCTTCAGGTGGACGTGGCCGGGCACGAACTGAGTGAACGAATTGGCGATGGCGATGATGGGCTTGCCGAAATCGGAGTCGGTCATGCCGGTGGCGCGCCACAGAGCGCGGGCGCCGGCCATGTTGCGGCCGTGGGTGGAGGTTTTGGAACGATATTGCGGCATCGAGGGCTCCCGGAAAAAACACGTATAATGCGCATTTTAATCTGGATAGCCGCGAAAAGGCACAAAAAGCGCAGGACCACAATCTTCGTTCCCTCCTTGAAAAAAGAGGAGGCGAATTGTAGCGATTGCCCGGCAGAACCCCAGTTTGCGCCTTTTGTGCCTTTTCGCGGCCAACAATAAATGCTGATCCACCCCCAGTTCGACCCCATCGCCATCCATCTCGGCCCCCTCGCCGTGCGCTGGTACGGCCTGATGTATCTGCTGGCGTTCGCCTCCGTGCTGATCCTGGGGCGCTACCGGATCAAGACCCGCCCCGACCTGGGCTGGACCGTCGCCGAGCTGGACGACGTGCTGTTCTACGGCGTGCTCGGCGTGGTGCTGGGCGGACGGCTGGGCTACGTGCTGTTCTACCAGCCCGCTCATTTCTTCGCCCACCCGCTGGAAATTTTCGCCGTGTGGCAAGGCGGCATGGCCTTCCATGGCGGCTTTCTCGGCGTACTCGCGGCGATGTGGGCGTTTGCCCGCAAGACCGGCAAAAGCTGGCTCTCCATCACCGACTTCATCGCGCCGCTGGTGCCGCTCGGCTTGGCGGCGGGCCGCCTCGGCAATTTCATCAACGGCGAGCTGTGGGGCCGGCCGACCGACGTGCCTTGGGCGATGGCGTTTCCCCAAGTCGATATGGTCCCGCGCCATCCCTCCCAGCTCTACCAGTTCGCGCTCGAAGGCCTCGCGCTGTTCGTCCTGCTCTGGCTGTTCTCGCGCAAACCGCGCCCGACCGGCGCGGTGTCCGGCCTGTTCCTGATCGGCTACGGCACGTTCCGCTTCCTGGCCGAATTCACCCGCGAGCCGGACAGCTTTCTCGGCCTGTTGAGCCTGGGCCTGAGCATGGGGCAGTGGCTGTCCCTGCCGATGATCGCGGCGGGCGCGATCATGCTGCGCTGGGCTTACCGGAAAGCATGAGGCCCGAGCGGCTATGGCGGATTGCGGGGTGGGGGGTGATCATCGCGATCGTCTACTTTTCACTCACGCCGACGCCGCCCGAGATCGACGTCACAGAGGGAGACAAACTCGGCCACCTGGCCGCTTACGGCCTCGCCATGCTGTGGTTCGCCCAGCTCTACACGGAGCGATGGCCGCGCCGGTGGCTCGCGCTGGGGTTGGTGGCGCTGGGTGTCGCGCTGGAATACGCCCAGGACGCAACCGGCTACCGCACGTTCGACGTCGCCGACATGCTGGCGGATGCGGCGGGGGTAGCCCTGGGCTGGCTGGCCGCGCCGCCGCGCCTGCCCAATCTGCTGGCCTTGGCGAAACGGCGGTTTTCCCTGTAGGAGCGGCCTCCCGGCCGCGATTTGAGGTGCACTGATCGCGGCCGGGAGGCCGCTCCTACAAACGTAAACGGTCGGCACTAACAGCAGCGCCGCACCCCGTTCCATTTTCTTTCCTGCTCGCGCTTGAAAAACTCCCCACGACCCAGCGCCGCCTCATCCGGGTGTGCCTGGGCATGATGGGCGAGATAGCGCTCGTAGGCATCGTCGCCGGAGAGGCGGCGGATAAATCGCCACAAACCCCGTAGGGCCGAATTCATTCGGCCGGCGCGAATAAATTCATCCATGACTAATCCCGCACCCAATCTTCGACCAACCGGGAGGGTTCGTGCGGCGCCTCGGACAGCGGCACCACCGTCTTGCCTTGCAGGTGCCGGGCGCACACCCGCAGCATGTCGAAGATCACCACCCACAGCACCGCCACGAAAAACAGCGTGAGCCAGGCATCAAGCTGCTGGTTGAAAATCAATTGTGGCGCTACCGCCGCCTTCTCCGGCGGCAGTTTGCCCGCCGCCAGCTTCGCCGCCAGATCGTTGGCGGCAGCGAAAAAGCCGATGCGCACATCGGCGCTCATGATCTTCTCGTAAGCTGCCGTGGTCGTCACCGCCGCCAGCCAGGCCAGCGGCACGCCGGCGACCCAGGCATAGCGCAGCTTGCCGGACTTGACCAGGATGCCGGTCGCCACCGACAGCGCGATCGCCGCCAGCATCTGGTTGGAAATGCCGAACAGCGGCCATAGGATGTTGACGCCGCCGTTGGGATCGATCACGCCGATGTAGAGGAAATAGCCCCACGCGGCGACGATGATGGCGCTGGTGAGCAGCACCGACGGATACCAGGAAGTCTGGCCGAGCCGGGGCGAGAAATTGCCGAGGAAATCCTGCAGCATGAAGCGGCCGACGCGGGTGCCGGCGTCCAGCGTGGTGAGGATGAACACCGCCTCGAACATGATGGCGAAGTGGTACCACAGCGCCAGCAGCCCGTCGCCGAAGGCGCTGCCGAAGATGCTCGCCATCCCCACCGCCAGCGAGGGCGCGCCGCCGGTGCGGGCGAACAGGGTTTTTTCGCCCATCTCGCGAGCAAGCATTTGCATCTGCTCCACCGTCACCGGGAAGCCCCACGACGAAATCTTCGCCACCGCGTCCGCCGCTTCCTTGCCCACCACGCCGGCCGGGCTGTTGATCGCGAAAAACACGCCGGGATCGAGCACCGTCGCGGCGATCATCGCCATGATCGCGACGAACGATTCGAGCACCATGCCGCCGTAGCCGATCATGCGGATATCGCGCTCGTTGGCCAATAATTTGGGCGTGGTGCCGGAAGAAATCAGCGAATGGAAGCCCGACACCGCGCCGCAAGCGATGGTGATGAACACGAAGGGGAACAGCTTGCCGCCGAAGATCGGCCCGCTGCCGTCGATGAACTGGGTCAGCGCCGGCATCCTGATCTCCGGCCGCAGCAGCACGATGGCGATGGCGAGCAGGAAAATCGTGCCGAGCTTCATGAAGGTGGAAAGATAATCGCGCGGCGCCAGAAGCAGCCACACCGGCAGGATCGCGGCGAGGAAACCGTAGCCGATGACGAACCAGGCCAGCGTCAGCCCTTCGTGGTCGAACAGCGGGCGCAAGGTTTCGCTATGGTCGATCCAACCGCCGCCCGCCACCGCGAACAGCAGCAGGGCAAGGCCGATGAGCGAGCCTTCCAGCACCCGGCCGGGCCGCAGGTCGCGCATATACACCCCGACCAGCACCGCGATCGGGATGGTCGCCGCCACCGTCGCGGTCGCCCACGGGCTGTGCTTCATCGCGTTGACCACCACCAGCCCCAGCACCGCGATCAGGATCACCATGATCATCAGCGTGCCGGTGAGCGCCGCCGCGCCGCCGAGCGGCCCGAGCTCGTCGCGCGCCATCTGGCCCAGGCTGCGCCCGTCGCGGCGGGTGGAAAAGAACATGATGGTCATGTCCTGCACGCAGCCGCCCAGCACCGCGCCGATCAATATCCACAAGGTTCCCGGCAGATAACCGAACTGCGCCGCCAGCGTCGGCCCGATCAGCGGCCCCGGCCCGGCGATGGCTGCAAAATGGTGGCCGAACACCACCCACTTGTTGGTCGGCACGAAATCGCGCCCATTGTCGAGCCGCTCCGCCGGCGTCGCGCGGGTCTCGTCCAGCACCAGCACCCGAGCCGCGATCCACGCGCCGTAAAAGCGATAGGCGAGAGCGTAAACGCAAGCCGCCGCCGCAATGAACCACAGCGCGTTGATGCTCTCGCCCCGGTTCAGCGCAATGCCGCCCACCGCCCCCGCGCCCGTCACCGCCACCAGCAGCCAGGCCATCCGCCGAGAAATCGACTCCCCCATTTTTCCTCCCCCAATCGCCGCGCTTTCAAGTTTTGGGAATTATAAGGTAAAATGTCAACTTCAATCGTGGGCCGATAGCTCAGCTGGGAGAGCGCCGCGTTCGCAATGCGGAGGTCGTGAGTTCGATCCTCATTCGGTCCACCACTTTTAAAGGCCAGACACGCTCTGGCCTTTTTTACGTCTCGCGAAGGCCCAACCGGCGCAGGATTTCGCGCGATGCGAAGCCCATTATTTTGTGATGCACTTCGCATCAAAGGATGGCCGCAGACTGCCATACCTGATAAATTGCAACCATTGCCATTACAGTCTGTTCAGTCGGTGCCGAGGATGATTCAGGGCAAGAACCGATGAGAAGAATTATTAGGGGAGGGGCGTATGAGCTTGGAAGGACAACTCCTCGACCTGAAGTCACTTCAGGGTAGTTAGTGGCACACGTTACCGCCTTCCGTAACTTGGCTCAAAAACGCGCCTATCGGCCAGCCTTGAGCCAAAACAATGCGCCAAACAGCCTGGATTTTGACCTAACCCATTGCTGGCATGATATTTTTTGTTTGGTTCAACGCCGAAACGTGAGCCAAGTCACCGAGCCAAAGCGCCTATCGAATAAGCCTCTTATCGATCAGGGAGATCAAGCCTGATGGTTTTCAGCGAAGACTCAAGGGTCAAGATCCCCTGCATCCTGCACCTGATCCGTCTTGGCTACAGCTACCTCTCCCTCAAGAACAACCTTCGACAAAACATGCAGCTCACCCAACTCCGCGACTGGCTCCTCCCCATGCTGATGAACGGCCAGGTTACGGTGGCGTAAATATTAAAGACATCTTGAATATTGCCTAGCACATTAAAGCGTGCTTTAATGTGTGCAGGATGAATTCAAGGGCTCTTTAGCGTGATCCGCACCACTGGCACTTACATCACCTCCACCACATCCGGCGAAGCCGTCCAGGCCTTCGTGCCGAACCTACTGCCGCCAAGCAATCCCCCACTGGCGCCGGAGTCGTTCGCCGATGCCAATCGCGCGGCGGAACTGGCGCTGGCCAGGCTATCCGGCGTGTCGGGGCTGGTGCCGTCGGCGGACTGGCTGCTGTATGGCGCCGTCCGCAAGGAGGCGTTGCTCACTTCCCAGATCGAGGGTACCCAGGCCACCCTGACCGACCTTTTCGACGAGGAAGCCGGGTTTGCCGTCCGCAAACCGGAAGACGTCGAGGAGGTGACCAACTACCTGCGCGCATTTCGCCTGGTGCAGGACAACCTGCGCGATCCCAAGGGGCTGCCGATCAGCATTTGGCTATTGTGCGAGGCTCACCGGCTATTGCTCGACGGCGCACGTGGCGCAGGAAAACAACCGGGGGAGCTGCGCCGCTCGCAGAACTGGATCGGCGGCACCCGGCCGGGCAACGCCGTGTTCGTGCCGCCGCCAGCCGACCGCGTGCCGGTTCTGTTGGGCGACATGGCGCGGTTCATCCACGATACTTCGCCCACGCTGCCGCCGCTGGTGCGCATCGCCCTGATCCACGCCCAGTTCGAGACCATCCACCCGTTCCTGGACGGCAACGGCCGCATCGGGCGTTTGCTCATAGCCGCGCTGCTCGAACATTGGCGCCTGCTGCCCGAGCCGTTGCTCTACCTCAGCGCCTATCTCAAGCAGCATCAGACGGAATACTACCGGCGCCTGTCCAACATCCGCACCGATGGGGATTGGGAAGGCTGGGCAACCTTCTTCCTGGAGGGCGTGGCCAGCGCGGCTGGCGAAGCCGAGCGCAGCATCGTGGCCATTGCAAGCCTGGTGGTGGCGGATCGACGCCGCCTGCTCGAATCGCCGAAGTCGGGGCCGGCGGCTTATCGCGTGTTCGAGATGCTGCCGATGATGCCGCGCTTCAACATCGAACGGGCGCGGCAGATGCTGAATACCAGTTTC
>JAQTMN010000018.1 GCA_028714315.1 Sulfuricella sp.
ACCCGGTTCCGCATGACCACGCACCCGGTCGAATTCGCCATGTATTACAGCCTGTAATATCCGGCGCGGCAGTGGAAAAAAGGGCGGGGCAACCCGCCCTTTTTTTATTCCTGTCAACCGGTTACACACCGGCCCGTTGATAAAATTCCGCATATCCCGTAATCTGGGCAACCACCGTCTTCGAGTGAAATTCATGAGAACCGCGCTGCTGATCCTGTTATCCCTGTTCCTGTCGCAAGCCGCCCTGGCCGACATTTACAAGCTGGTCGATGAAAATGGCCGGGTGACTTATTCCAATGCGCCACTCAAGGGCGCCAAGAAACTCAATCTCGAGCCGATTTCGACGGTCGCCATGCCCAAGCCGAAGCAGCCCGTCGCCTCGCCCGCGGGTTTTCCGCGCGTGGACAGCGAAACCCAGAAAAAACGCGACGGCACGCGGCGCGAAATCCTCGAGCAGGAGCTGGGAGCCGAACAGAAGCTGCTGGAAGGGGCGAAAAAAGCGCAGGCCGAGGGCGAAGCCACGCGCCAGGGCGACGAGCGCAACTACCAGAAATATCTGGATCGGGTACAGGCGCTTAAGGACAATGTCACGCTGCACGAGAAAAACATCGAAGCCCTGAACAAGGAGCTGGCAGGGGTACGTTAAACCTCTTTCCCCAACCCTGGCGCGACTCTTGCTACAGTTGGTAGCTAAATACCCAGGGATACACATCACGTGACGCCGAACCCTTTTGCCGGACTGGAACACCTGACTACCGCCGCGATCCTGCTCGATCAGGATCTGCGCGTGGCCTATCTCAACCCTTCCGCGGAAAACCTGTTCAAGCTCAGCCGCAAGCACGTCATCGGCATGCCGCTGCAGCAGGTTTTCGGCGACAGCGGAGCACTCCCCAAAGCCGTCGAATCGGCGCTGCTCACCCACGCCAGCTTCACCGAACATGAGATACTCTTGGCAGCATCCGGCGATCACCCACTCTCCGTCAGCTGCACCGTCACGCCGGTGGAAATAGACTCGATCAGCCTGATCCTGGAATTCCACCAGATCGACAAGCAGCTCAAAATCGCTCGCGAAGAACGCATGCTGGTGCAGCAGCAGGCCAACCGCGAGCTGCTGCGCAATCTCGCCCACGAAATCAAGAATCCGCTGGGCGGACTGCGCGGCGCGGCGCAGCTGCTCGAACACGAGCTTCCCCGCACCGGCCTGCGCGAATACACCCAGGTGATCATCCAGGAAGCCGACCGCCTGCAGAAGCTGATGGACCGGCTGCTCACCCCCAGCCATCTGCCGCATTTGCGCGCCACCAACATCCACGAGGTGCTGGAGCGGGTGCGCAGCCTCACCCTGGCGGAAACGCCGCAGGGCATCGCCATCCGGCGCGACTACGACACCAGCCTGCCGGATCTGATCGCCGACCCGGAGCAACTGATCCAGGCAGTGCTCAACATCGTGCGCAACGCGGTGCAATCGATGCAGGGCAAGGGAGAAATCGTCCTGCGCACCCGCATCGCGCGCCAGGTCACGCTGGCCAAAAAGCGCTATCGCCGGGCCATCATGGCGCAAATCATCGACAACGGCCCCGGCATTCCCGAGAGCATCCGCGAAAAAATCTTCTATCCGCTGGTTTCGGGGCGCGAAGGCGGCAGCGGCATGGGCCTGACCCTGGCGCAGACCCTGATCAACCAGCACCAGGGCATGATTGAATGCGACAGCAAACCCGGGCGTACCTGCTTTACGCTGCTGCTGCCGCTTACCGATATTGGAGGAACAAAAAAATGAAAGCCGTCTGGATCATCGACGACGACCACTCCATCCGCTGGGTGTTCGAAAAAGCCTTGCAGCGGGAGCAGATCGGGTTCAGATCCTTCTCCTCCGCCCAGGACGCCCTGGATGCGCTGGAAACCGATACGCCGCAAGTGGTGGTGAGCGATATCCGCATGCCCGGCACCTCCGGCCTGGAACTCCTGCAGCAGCTGAAGGAGCGCCTGCCCGGCCTGCCGGTGATCATCATGACCGCCTATTCCGATCTCGACAGCGCCGTTTCCGCCTTCCAGGGCGGGGCGTTCGAGTATTTGCCCAAACCGTTCGACGTCGATCATGCCGTAACCCTGGTGCAGCGCGCACTGGAAGAAAGCATGCGGCAGACCGGCAAGCCGGAGACCGCCGAAGCGCTGCCCGAAATTCTCGGCCAGGCGCCTGCGATGCAGGAAATTTTCCGCGCCATCGGGCGGCTGAGCCAATCCCACGTCACCGTGCTGATCAACGGCGAATCAGGCACCGGCAAGGAGCTGGTGGCGCGCGCCCTGCACCGCCATAGCCCGCGCGCGGACAAGCCGTTTATCGCGCTCAACACCGCGGCCATCCCGAAGGACTTGCTCGAATCGGAGCTGTTCGGCCACGAGCGCGGATCGTTCACCGGCGCGCAGGCCCAGCGCCACGGCCGTTTCGAGCAGGCCGACGGCGGCACGCTGTTCCTCGACGAAATCGGCGACATGCCGCCGGAATTGCAGACGCGGCTGCTGCGCGTGCTGTCGGACGGCCAGTTCTACCGCGTCGGCGGCCACCAGCCGATCAAGGTCAACGTGCGGGTCATCGCCGCCACCCACCAGAACCTGGAGCAGCGCGTCAAACAGGGGTTGTTCCGCGAAGATTTGTTCCACCGCCTCAACGTCATCCGCCTGCGGCTGCCGCCGCTGCGCGAGCGCGGCGAAGACATCCCGCTGCTGGCCAAGTACTTCCTGCAGCGAAGCGCGCGGGAGCTGGGCGTGGAGGCCAAAAAATTGTCGCAGGGCGCGATGCGCTATTTCACCACGCTGAGCTGGAGCGGCAACGTGCGCCAGCTGGAAAACGTCTGCCACTGGCTGACGGTGATGGCGCCGGGGCAGAATATCGAAGTTGCCGACCTGCCGCCGGACCTGCGCGACGACCAGGCGGCCGCCTCCCCGGAAAGAAGCTGGCAGGAAGCGCTCGGGCGCGAGGCCGAAACCGCTTTCAACCGCGGCGAACAAGGCGTGATGGACGGGCTGACCAACGACTTCGAGAAAATCCTCATCACCTGCGCCCTGAAACACACTGGCGGACGGCGCATCGAGGCCGCCCACCTGCTCGGCCTGGGGCGCAACACGCTGACGCGCAAGATCCAGGAACTCGGGCTGGAGCCCGGCGCCGGCGCGGAGGCCTGATCGCGGGCATCTCGTCCTTCCCGGCCGCGCCACGGCTGGGCGTTTGCCGGGTATAATTTACTGCTCGGCATTCAAGACCCGTTCACTCATGCACAAGCGCAACCGCCTGTTCGTTTCCATCGCCCTGGTCTACGGCCTGCTCGGCGGGCTGATCGCGATCAGCCGGCTGATCGACCCCGGCCTGATTCCCGGCAACGTGCCGCGCGCCCACGGCCACATCATGCTGCTCGGCTTCATCCTGATGATGGTCTACGGCATCGCCTTGCACGTGCTGCCGCGTTTCGGCGGCTTTCCCCTTTATTCCGAGCGCATGGCCGACTGGCAGCTCTACCTCGCCAACGCCGGCCTGCCGGTGATGGTCGCCGGCTGGCTCGCCTGGCGCGACCCGCTGGTAATTGTCGGCGGGGTGCTCAGCTACGGCGCGATCGTCCTGTTCGGCCTCAACATGATCCTCACCGTCGTCGGCAGGAAAAAATGATGGCGGCGCCGCAGCCCACCGCCGCCGAAGAGCGGCTCGGCGCGGAAGCCGCGATGGCGCGGATGGGCATGACGTTCTCGCGCGACAACCGCTGGTTCATCGTCGCCGCGCAGGTTTACCTGATGCTCGCCGGCCTGGGACTGCCGATCAACGGCAGCCTGCTCAGCGATTCGGCTTCCCGCCCCGCCTTCCTCCATCTGTTCACGCTCGGCTTCCTGCTGATGATGATCTACGGCCTGGGCGGCCACATGCTGCCGCGCTTCACCGGCAACCCCATACGCGAAGGTGCTTGGCCGTGGCTTCAAATGGGGCTAGTTCATGCCGGAGCGGCGAGTTTCGTCGCCGGCTATTTCGCCGGCTGGCATGGCCTGACGGTGATGGGGGCGATCCTGGCATGGCTGTCCCTGGCCACCTTCGCCGCCAGGGTCTGGCCGGTGCTGTGGGGTACCCCCGCCGACGCCGGATAATCGCCTTATCCTAAAAAAGCGTTTAGCCACAGAGTTCACAGAGAAAAGACAATCGGTTGCCGGAATTTTCCCTCCCCCGTCAGGTGAGTGGGAGTTTCGACAAGAACCTGCGTCGTCTTGTGTTCTCCGTGACTTGAACTGAGGTTTTAAGGCTTACTGGTTGAGCCCGTAATGGTTGTTGAAATATCGGGCCAGGATTTGTTGTTCCTGATCGGTCAGCCGCGCCACATTGCGCACCCGCATATACTCCTGCATGCGCGCGATGCTCGGCGACCAGTCGCTGCGCCGCGACAACAGGAGGCGCCGCGCGTCATGGCAGCTCAGGCACTTCTGCTCCGCAAGCTTTTCCGCGCCATTCGCCGCCGGCTTGAGTCGGCCAAGACGCACTTCTTCGGCGCGCCGGCGATCCATCTCCTGTTTGCCGACGATTTGGGCCGCAAACTTGACCAGGCACACCTCGCCCTCGCGCGCCTCCCTGCCGCCGTGGCGCTCGTCCAGGTTGACCAGATGCTCGACGAACTCGCCGCTCTTCGTCAGCCGGTTGACGTTGTAGTTGTAAAACTCGGAAAAAATCACGTCGCCGCTGCGCGTCGCCAGGATGGCAAAAGCCTCGTCGCCGTTATTCGGCCGGTCGGCGTAGACCATTTTGCCCTGGCGCGTGAAGCGGCCGATCTTGCCGCCCTCCGCGGTAGTGAACCACAGGGTGCCGTCGCGGGCCAGGGACATTTGCTGGATCGTAGTCTTGGGCGGCAACGCCGTTTCCGTCAGCTTCCCGTCTCGGTCCACCCGCCCAAGGACGCCGCGGCAATGGTCGGAGACGATCAGCCCCCCTCCCGGTAACGCCAGCAGATTGCTCGGACAGCTGTTCTCCCAGCGGAAAACCGGGGTCCAACGGCCGTCCCGCTCAATCCGCACCAGCTTGCCCACCGGGGGATCGTTCCGGCCATCGGTGTCGCCGCGCACCAGCACCGTCACCCACACCCGGTCGCTACGGTCGATGGCGATGGAGGTCGGCCAGCCCTCGTCCAGAGGATAGCCGGTCACCCGTCCCGCCGAAATCCGGCCCACCTTCGATACCCACATCCGGCCGTGGCCCGCATGCTCCCCTCCCTGATCGGCCGCGTGATCCCCGGCCATCTGTGTGAACCAGCCCTCGCCTTTGGAATCCACCGCCACCAGCACCGGGTGGCCATCTGTCGTGGCATATTCGACGATCTTGCCGTCCCTCCCCAGCCGCCCGATCTTGGCGGCATCGCTCTCCACAAACCAGACGTTGCCGCGCCTGTCGAGCGCCAGGGAAGACGGCTCGGCATTGGGGGTCGGCAGCCGGAATGCCTTGACCGTGCCGTCCGGTGCCAAGCGTGAAATGGCGTTGTTGTCGCCCTCGGTGAACCAGATACCCCCAGCCTTATCCTCGACGAAGGTATAGGAACCGAATGGGCGGCAGGCTTCCGCCTCCACCGGTACAAATCCCACCAAGCCCGCCAGCAGCAACAAGGTCAATCCGTGCAATTTCATTTTTTACCTCCCCTCCAATGCGTTTCAGAATTTGAATACCATTTCGACCCGGGAGAGTCTTCCCTCGGCCCGCCAGAAAAAGCCCGACATGTATTTCTTGTCGAACAGGTTGTCCACGGCAACGGTAAGATCGGCACCCCTGAAGCGTTTGGTGAGGGAAACATCGGCCACGTGATAGGGCTCCCTTTCCCAGCGATAACCTTTGCCGTCCGTTACGGTATTGTTCTCGTCCGCAAACGAAGACCCGACATACCGCAGCAGCGCCTTGGCGGTGACCCCTTCCGGCCCCCCGTAACCCAGGCCGAGGTTGAACTTGTGCCGCGGCATGTCCGGCAGCTCCTTGCCGACCAGGGCGGGATTAGCCAGGTTTTCCGTGACTTGCGTCCGCGTGTAGGTGTAGTTGAAGAATGCCGACCAGCCGGACTCGCTCTTCCGGCCAAGCTCCAATTCCAATCCCTTGGACTCGGCCTGGCCGATGTTCTGGAACTGCTGTTTTAGAGGGATACCGTAATCGGTGATCATCACCCCGATCTTGTCTCGCCATAGCGTGCGAAAGAGTGTGATGCCCGCCTCGGCGCCCCCTCCGAGCTTCCTCTTGACACCCAGATCCCAAGTCAGGGAGCGCTGGGGTTTCAGAACCGGATTCGCCAGGAATTGGGAAGCAGGCCCGGCGTCGGAGTAATAGAGCTGGTCCGGAGTGGGGGGGACAAAACCGGTACCCACCGAACCGTTGAGCATGGTGTTTCCCGCCGCCCAGCGCAAACTCGCCTTCGGATTGAAGGCGCGCTTGGCGGTCTCCTCGCCGGTGGTGTTTTTCACTAGGGAGTCGCTGTTGAAGATGGTGGTGTCGAAGTAGCGATAGTGGTCGTACCGACCGCTCAGCTCAGCCTCCAGGCCGTTCCACGGAGCAGCCTCATAAAGCAGGTAGGCCGCCGTATTCGCCATCTTGGCGCGCAGCTGGAAATCCGTCGCGCCGCTCTGATAATCGCGGGTTTCGTAGGCGTCGGCGCTACGGCTGCCGCGCAGGCCGAGGTGCAACGCGCCGGCGTCCCCTTTTACCACCGCCGCCACTTCCGTCTCCAGCTTGTCACCGTCGCTCGACAGGGTGCGGTTCGGCGCGAGCCCAGCCGCATCCGTCCCCGTCCCTCGATCCTTCAGCCCCTTGTCTCGGTAAGCTTCATAGCCAAGCGAGAGTTTCAATTCGGCGGTCGGCGTGGCCTTGAACGCAGACGTGAAACGCAGCGTGTCCGCGCCGTAATCCTCCCACCAGTTCGGCCGGCCATAGAAGGATATCGACTCGAAACGCTTGAGCTGGAGCTGCGCTTCCCCCGCCTCGTTCCTGACGCCGATTTTGGCTTCCCGCGTGGTCTTCTCCGTTCGCTCGTTCTCGACCGAGACCTGGGAGGGGTAGGGTGCGAACGGCACGCGCTTGTGGCCGTGGACAACTTGGCGCTCCCCCGCCATGCCGATGCTCGCCGGCGCCGCAAGGCCCTCTGCGTTCAGCCGGGCATACCAGCTGCCGGCCGAATTGAGGCCCTGCACCCACTCGAACCGTGGCTTGTCGCCGGTCTTGCGCGTGGAGACAGCGATGGCCCCGCCCATGGCATCGGCACCGAAGCGCGCCGATGCGGCTCCGCGCAGAATATCGATGCGCTCCACCTGGTCCGGCTTGATCTGGTTCAAATCCGTCAGGGACGACGCGAAGCCATCGACGTAAATGGCCACCCCACGAACGCCGCGCATCGTGATCGTGCCGCCGCTGTCGTCCAGGCCCACCTTCGAGCGCAGCAGCTCGATCAGATCGGCGGGCTTTTCCCTTTCCATGTCCTGGGCCGTGATGACCGTGACATTGGTGTCTTCCTTTCCCGCCGCCTCCGCCATCGCGGCGAGGGGCAGCATCAGCGCCCAGGCGCACAGCCATGCCGCGGTCGCTTTCACCAGGTGAAATCCCTGAACCGTCTCCTGAATGCCCAGTCGGCCAGGGGGACCAATACCGCCGCCGCCAGCGAGAGCCCGGCCAGCACCATCCCGGCTTCCATGTGTGGGGAATCCGGGCGGTAGGCCGCCCGCAGCCCTTCGGCGATGTAAGTGGTGGGCAACATCAGGGCGAGGTAGCTGAAGGGCGCGCCCAACATGTCGTAGGAGTAAAAGGTGCAGCCGAAAAAGGTCATGGGCATCATCAGGAAGGAAAATACTTCCTGTCCCTTGTCGGGCGTTTCCGGAACCAGCAGCACCACCAGGGTAAAGAGGGAGAACAGCAGCGCGCCGACCGTGGCCGTCAACGCCATGTAGCCGGCATTCTGCGGCGCGAGGCCCAATATCGCCCACACCAGCGCCGCCACCACGGCGCCGCCGATGAGACCATAGCAAAGGCCGCCGAACACCAGCGCAGCCAGAATGGCGCGCAGCGAAACCGGCGCGAGCAGCCACTCCTCCATGGTGCGGAAGTAGTAGCCGGAGATCACGCCGCCGCCAACGGTGACGAAGGGGCCGGTAATCAGGGAGATGGCGACGATGCCCGGCGCCATGATCCCGGCATAGCCGCCGTTCTGGGCGGGCAGCATCCCGCCCACCACGTGGCCGAACACGAAGAGGTAGACCGCCGGCTGAACCAGCATCCTCACGGCGGTAAGCCTGGCGGCGGCAATGTCCGCGGTCGCGGCCCGCCGCAACAGCGCCAGCATGAATTTCACAGGCATCCTCCTACCGCGCGCCTGAACGCCGCCGCCACCCCGCCCTGCTGCGCCGAGGCCTGCCCGGCCCAGTGCGCCAAGTCGGCCACTGTCCCCTCGGCAACCACGCGGCCGGAGTGAAGAATGCCGATCCGGTCGCATAGCCGCTCCGCCTCTTCGAGGTAGTGGGTAGAGAGAAAAACCGTGCCGCCGTTGCGCCGGAACTCCCCGACCCTGTCCCAGAGCAGGGCGCGGACATCGGGATCGAGGCCGGCAGTGGGCTCGTCCAGGATCAGCAGCTCGGGTCCGGTGAGAAACGCCTTGGCCAGCATCGCCTTGCGCTTGGTGCCGCCGGACAGGCGCAGTACCGATTCGGTCGCTTTCCCTTCCAGCCCGAGCAGGGCGAGCCATTCATCCACCAGCGGGGCGTAGATCTTTTTCGCCATGCCGGCATAACGGCAATGGAAGATCAGGTTCTGCCGCACGTCGAGATAGGTATCGAGATTGTTCTCCTGGGGCACCACGCCGATGCGCCGCTTGATTTCGGCCGGGCGCTCCATCGTGTCCAGATCGAAAATGCGGATGCTGCCGCTGGTCGGGCGCAGCAGCGTCGCCAGCATCTTGATGACCGAGGTCTTGCCCGCTCCGTTGAGGCCGAGCAATCCGTACACTTCCCCGTGCCGGACGCATATCGACAGTCCTTCCACCGCCTTCACGCCGGAGGGATAGACGAATGCGACGTTGTCGGCGGACACCGCGGCCACGGCTAGCCGCCTCCCAGAAAGGCCGTCAAACGGGCTTTTCCGGCCTCGTCCGCCAGGGCGTGTTCGAGAAGGGACGCCGTTTCCCTGGCGATTTTCCTGGTGAAGGCACAGTGGCTGGCCGAGGGCTCGGCGATATCGCCGCAGCGCAGCAGCGACTGGGCCGGGCATTCGCCGCCGCAATCGTAGCGGACGTTGCAGCCGGCGCACTTCGGGCGGCGCTCCACGGTATTGCCCTTCAGCCGCGCGGCGACGTCGCGGAGTGCCTCGCCGGGAAAATCGCGGTCATGGACGCTGCCCATGCAAAAGGCATCCGTGCCGACGAAATGGTCGCAGGGGTAGACGCCCCCGTCCGCCGCCACCGCCAAAACACCCTCCCCCGCGGCGCATGGATAAAGGCGCCGCTCGCCCAGCAGCCGGTGGGCGGCGACCTTGCAGAGCTCATTCGCCACCACCGGTTCCCTTCCCGCCATGATGCTTTCCAGGGACGCGCGGTTGAGCCGGCCGTAGCCAGCCGTCCAGGCGCGCAGGCTATCGCCCCGCCATTCCGTGGCTGCGGCCGCCGGGGCGATGCGCAGGGAAACGGCGCCGAGGCCGTCGAGGTGGCGCGCCGCCTCTTCCAGGCCGGCGGCATGCTGTTCCATCACCGTTCCCCGCAGGGCAAAGGGAATGCCAGCCTTCCGCAGGCGCCGGATATTCGCCAGCACCGTGCCGTGCACGTCGCCGCCACCATCCTTGAACCGCCGGCCTGCGTTGGTGACGGCGGCCCCTCCGTCGAGGCTGATCGCGATGTGGCGCACGTGCGCCGCGAGGAACGCCAGCCGCTCGTCGTCGAGCAGGGTGCCGTTGGTGGTGAGGCAATAGACGAAGCGCACGTCCCGCCGTGCCGCGAGCTGCTGCCCGTAGGCCACGGCATCCTTCATCAGCTCGAAGTTCAGCAACGGCTCGCCGCCGAAGAAGGAAACCGCCAGGGTTTTGCCCGCCAGCGGCAACAGCCGGTCGAAGGCGGCGCGCATCGTCTCCGGCTTCATCAGGGAGGCGCCCCGACCAAAATCCCCGCCCTGGGCATAGCAGTAGCCGCAGGCGAGATTGCAGTCCTGGGAGATCACCAGGTAGAGATTCCTAAGCATGGGCGACGTCTCCGGCGGCGGCGATGAATTTCCGGACGTTGGCGTACAGGCGCTGCCGCGTTTCCGCCTGCTCCATCGCCGCGAGAAAGCGCCGGATCGCCGCCTCGGCGCAGCGCTTTGTCAGCAGGCAGTGGCGCGGGTCGGGTCGGAATACGCTGCCGGTGGCAAAATAGGCATGGGCGTAGCAGGAGCCGCCACAGAAATAACGCGCCCAGCATTTGGCGCATTCGCCGATGTTGTCCACCTCCAGGCCGGCAAAAACCGACCATACCCGGCGGTAGTCCTCGCTGTCGGTCTCGGTTACCTTTCCCATGTAGAACTGCGGCACCCCCACCAAGCCGTGGCAGGCGTAGACGGAGCCATCGGCGGTCACCGCCAGGTCCCGGCCGGCGTTGCAGTGGCGGCGGAGCTTGCGGCGGGTGAGCAGGTTCGCGACGACGTTGACGGCTTCCTCGGTGGGGTTTTCTTCCAGCGCGCGATCCACCGCATCGGCGCTCAACGCCTCGTGCTGGCGGACGAAGTTTTCGAACTGCTCGGCGCCGATGGCGGCGGGGTTGTCCGGCGGCGTGCCGGCCGGCGTCAGGATGGCGCCGGCCGTGCCCAGCCCGCGCAGGTGCTGGAGGGATTCGGTGTAGAACGGGACGGCATCTCCGCCGAGGGTGCCCTTGATCGTCAGCCTGGCCTTGCACCGGGCCTGGAGCCGCCCGATGTTGCCGACGATCCGGTCGTAGGAGCCGCTGGCGGCGCGGCGCCGGTATAGGTCATTGATCTCTTTCGCCCCGTCCAGGCTCACCGTGACCGAGGAGAAATGCTCATCCAGGAACGCGAGGATTTCCCGGTTGAGCACGGTGCCGTTGGTGGTGACGCCGAAGGAAATTTTCACCCCCCGCTCCGCCTCCAATTGGCGACCGATCTCCACCGCCTTTTTGACGGTGCGGAAATTGAGCAGGGGCTCGCCGCCGTAAAAGGCGACGGCGTATTGCCGGCCCGGCTCGACGCAAAAGCGGCGGAAGGCGGCCTCGGCCACTTCCGGCGCCATCATCATGCGGGGGTTGGCCACACGCCCGCGGTCGTTGTAACAGTAGGCGCAATCGAGATTGCAGTCGTGGGCGACGTAAAGGCAGAGGCTGTCGGTCTCGCCCCAGGGCTTGGGGGTCGCGGGCGTGGCCGCGGCGCGCCGCGCCTCTTCGGAAACCACCGGCTCCAGTTCCGGAGGCAGGGAGCCGTTGCCATCCAGAAAGACGCGCACCGCCTCCGCCTGACCGGTGGGCAGCCGGAACAGCCGGTAGCTCAACGGGAAGAACAGGACCGCGTTTCCGCCCCCCTCGATCAAGTGGAAATCCCTAAACACGGGCTGTTTCCACTCCCTTGCTGCCGTAGCGGCGGGACACGGCGGTGCCTAGGCGATCCATCAGCGCCTGCCGGGTGTCGGCCGACTGCACCATGGCGACGATATCGGGCAGGATTTCCTCGATCACGGTCTTGATATAGAGGCAGTGGCGCTCCACCGGCGGGTCGATGTCGCCGTATTGGGCGTGGGAATACTTGGCGCAGGAGCCGCCGCAGAGATACCGCGCCCAGCAGTCGCGGCAGCCTTCCCGGTTGTCCACGGTGGCGTCGATGAAGCGTTGACGGATCGCCCGGTAGCGCTCGCTTTTCCGCAGGCCGGGGTCGCCGACGTTGCCCATCTTGAACTCATCCGTGCCGACGAAGCGGTGGCAGGGGTAGACGTCGCCCTCGGCGGTCACCGCCAGCAGGTTGGTGCCGGCGTTGCAGTGGTAGAGGGCATGGCTGCGGGAAATGAAATAGAACAGGATGTAGAAAGGATATTCGAAGGCCACCGGCTGGTCGCCTTCGATGAAGCTGCGCAGCCCCTTGCGGTTGATTTCGACGATCTGCGCGATGAAGCGCCGGTATTGGCGGTCGTCGAGATAAAGCGGGTGGTCCTCGGGCACATCCACGTTCACCACGCCGATACCGCCCGGCTTGAAGGATTCCAGGTGGTCATAAATTTCCGCCACCCGGTCGTAGCCGGCGCGGGTGACGATGGTGCGGAACGCCCAGTTGAAACGCCCGTCTTCCGTGAACTTGCGGATGTTTTCGGTCGCCGAGGAATAGACGCTGTCGCCGCACTTGCTCATGCGCTGGCCGTCGTTGAGGTCTTCCGGGCCGTCCAGACTGAAGGTGACATCGTCGATATGGTCGCGGAAAAACCGTGCGATCTCTTCGTTATGGAAAGTGCCGTTGGTGACGATGCCGAGGGAGACATCCGCCTTGCCTTCTTCGCGGAAGCGCTCGCTCAACTCGGCGGTTTGCTTCATGGTGCGGAAGTTCATCAGCGGCTCGCCGCCGAAGAAAGTGACGAAATGCTTGCCCTCGCCGCCGCCGAAGAACGTATCGAAGGTGCGGTTCAGCGTCCCCTCGTCCATCCTGCCGCGTTGGCCGTATTCCCCCTCCCCGCCGTAGCAGTAGGCGCACTTCAAATTGCACTCCTGGGACAGGAACAGATAAAGCCCGGCGACTTTTTCGCCGATATCCTCCGGTGCGCGCAGCACCGTGGCGGGAGGCGCCTTGCGGCAATGGTTGTCCATGAAGGTGCATGCCTCCTCCCAGCGCTGCTCCTCGAACTCCCCCGAAAGGAGCTCTCCGCACTCCACCCGTTTCAGTACCGCGCGCGTATCGTCGTCGATCTTGAACACCGTGACCGGCTGGGCGAGAAACAGATATGCCTGGCCGTCCTTGGAAAAAACGTGGAAATTCCTTGCTTCCATCATGCCGCGCCCTTTAAAAAAGTTGCCCCGCCATTTCTTTGGGTTACATCTTATTGCTATCGGTGTCCGAGATTCCTACACCCTTGGCCCGCAACCGCACATCCGTCCGCCCTGGGTGCCGCAGCAGGCGCACAGGGTCATTTCGTCAAACGCTTCGTTGCAACCTTCGAGAGATTCGAAAACGATTTCTTCAATTTCCATGGTGTTTCCTTTCGAGTAAAAACTACGTTGTGAAATGGCCGGGCAATAATCAAGACATAGAGATCAGAAACGCACATTGAGACCAAGCCACCAGTTCCGGCCGTCTCCAAACGCGCGATAGGCTTCCTTGCCCGCTCCAACCGGAACGAGCCACTTCTGCTCGACATATTCCTTGTCAAACAGGTTGTTGACGGCTAATGACAGCTCCGCATCGCGCGCCAGCGCGCCTAGCGGCATGCGCTTGCCGACTTTCAGGTCGGCGACGAAATAGCCTGGGGCAAGGGCATCCGGCTTGTTCTCCATCGTTCCGTCGAAGTACCTGTCGCCGACATAGCGGCCGGAAAGGCGCGCCGTCCAGCCCGCCGAAGGCGCATAGATCACGCCAAGGCTGAGCTTATGCTTGGCGACGAGGTTGAGCCGCTTGCCCTCGGAGGCGGGCTGAGAAGGATTGCCGTCGATCCTGGAGTCGCTATAGGTGTAGTTGAAATACGGCCGCCAAGCCGATGCGGTCTTGCCCTCCAAGGCGATCTCGAAACCGTTCACCTTTACGGCCGAGACGTTCACGTACTGAGTGCAGCCGACCCGTTGCAGAGCCTCGATCTTGTCCTGGTAATCAGTATGAAAAAGCGCTGCACGGGCTGACAGCCCAGCCCATTCCTGGTTAAGGCCGATTTCGGTCGAGGCGGAATGCTCGGCATTCAGGTTTGGGCTGTTGCATGTCGCATTGCTCCTGTAGCGGAGCCCATTGAGGGCCGGCAGGTAGGCCGTGCCATAGGACGCGTAAAGGGACGTGCGCTCTGCCAGCTTGTAACGCAGCCCGAAGCGGGGATTGAAGACGCTATCGGTCGAGTCGGGATCCCGGCGGGTGGTATCGGTACCATAGTTGTCCCAGGAATAACTCGTGTTGTCGTAGAGCCTGTAACGGTCGTACCTGCCCCCGATATTCAGGAGTGCGTTTTCCGAAACGCGGATTTCGTCCTGGACATACAGGCCGACAATTCGGGTTTTCGTGCTTATCTCGCTCCGGGCATAGTAATCCCATCCCTGCTGGGAAGTCAGCGGCACTGCCGTATCCTCTGTTTCTTTCTGCTTGCCGGTGGTGTGGGAAAGACCGAGGGTCAAGAGGTTTCCCTGGGTGAGGCGCAGATTGGCCTGGGCTTCTAAGGTGTCGGCGAATTCGTCCCGCTGCCCGGTGATGTAACGGGTAAAATCGGTCCCATCGCCCAACATCAGGCCATCCCATTTGAGGTTTTCCTTGATGGTCGCGCTCAGATACCTGAACTTCAGATCGCCGAGCGCTCCGAGTTCCAGCTTGTAGCCGAGATCATAAAGGGCGCCTTCGCGGCCAAAGCGGTAATTGGGCCGGCCGCCGACAAACGCGGAGTCAATATCGTAGTGGCGGACGCCGAAGGTGATCGCCTGATTATCCGAGGGATAGATGCCGAGCTGGGCGCCGAACTTGCGGTCACGCCAGTCACGCCCGGCAAGATCCTGTTGCCCCCAGAAATAGGGTTTCGGCTCGGCAATGAAACCGTCGGTCTGGAAATCGCTGGCGGAAAGCCGGAAATCGATCTTTTCCGACGACCCGCCTACCACTGCCCGCGCGGACCGCGCGTTATGCGAGCCGAGGCCGGCCTCCGCTTCACCGCCGGGTTCCCCGGTCCAGCGTTTGGTGAGAACGTTGATCACGCCACCGGCGGCATTCGGACCGTAGAGCGAGGAGGCAGGGCCACGCACCACTTCGATGCGGTCGATCTCGCCGGAGCCGGCGAAATCGAGCCCGGCTCCTTTGGGGGCAAGCACCATCGGCTCCACGGGCATGCCATCCACCAGCAACTGGGTGGTCTGGCCGGCATAGCTGCCGCCCATCCCGCGCAGCATGACCATGCCGGCGCCCCCGCCGGCCTCTGACTTTACATCGACACCTTCCACATTGCGCAGCAAATCTTCGAGCTTCACGACTTGCTGGCTTTTAATATCCTCGGCCGTGATGACCGAAACGCTGGCGGGAACCTCGGTGATCAGTCTTTCAGTTCTGGTGGCCGTTACCACAACTTCCGGCAAAAGTTCGGAGTGCCGCGCCGCGGCAACGGTCTCTGGCTTTTTTTCGCCCTCCCGCTGAACGGTAAAGGAGTTCGCGTCCGTCGTCCGATAAGTGAAGCGCGTTCCCTTGAGCAGGCGCTTGAGCGCCTCCTCCGGCGTGTAGCTCCCGCTGACGCCCTCGGTGCGCGCGCCTTGCAGGGCATCGGTGGCAAACAGCAACTGGGAATCGGTCTGGCCGGCCAAGACCTTGAGCGCCGAGGAAAGCTCCTGGGGCGGGATGTTCACCACCGCCTTGCCGGGGTCGGCAAAGGCAGGATTCAGCGACGCGGCCATCAGCACAGAGATGCCGGCCGCGCGGGAAGACGAGATCAGCCTGCGCGCTGGCGGACGCAACGCCCATTTCGCTTTCTTTTTCATTTTTTTCTCCCTGGGGCGTTTTGGATAAAAAGGTGCCCTTATCCTGTATAAGACGCGTCCGGGAGAAGAGACCTGATGTCTCGGCAAAAATATTATTTGCCAGGAAGAGGGATTTCCCTTGGAGAGGTGCTACAGGGTAGTGCTCAGAAGGCCTGGGGCAGGCGTGGCGGAGTGCGCTCGTCGAGACTGGAGAGGACGGTTGCGTTGCCGGCGCGCGCCGCCTTGATCGGCAGCACCTGCTGGAGCGCCCAAAGCAGGCCGTCCAGGTCGCTGGCGTTGAATACGCCGCTGACCTTGAGGGTATTCAGGTTTGAATCGGCGATGACGATCTTCCGGTCGTGATAACGGCCCAGTTCCCGAACCACGTCCCTAAGCGAGGTGCCATCGAAAACCAGTTTGCCGTTCTGCCAGGCCGTCACGGTCTTTTCATCGGCGCTCCTGACGGCGGATATCTTCCGATCGGAGTAGGCGGCTTGCTGCCCCTTGAGCAGAGCCCGGCTGACGCCGGGATCGCCGGCTTTTCCACCCAGCGAGATTTCGACTTCGCCATCCAGCACGGCCACGACAACGCGCTCCTCGTCCCGGTAGACGTCGAATCGGGTGCCGATATCGCGAATGGTGCCGCTGCCGGCTCGCACCTCGAACGGCCGCGCTTCCTCGTGTGCCACGGCAAACAGGGCCTCGCCCCTTTCCACCTTCACGAGTCGCAGGCCCGCCGACATCTCCACGGTCAGCCGGGTATCGGTATTGAGTTGCGCCAGCGAGCCGTCCGGCAGCGTGATGCTTTTCTGCTCACCCTTCGCGGTAGCATAGGAGTACGCTGGCGGACTCTGGACGGCGTGCCAGCCGATGCCGACCGCAGCCGCCAGCACGGCGGCGGCCCAGTGCCACCGGCCGAATGCGGGGAACCAGCCCGGAAACCGGGTGCGCCCAGTCTGTGTCGCCGGCGGAAGCGCGCTCTTCAGTCCGTCCAGCTCTTCCCACATCAGGCAGAACTGCTCGTATTCCCTTCGGTGCGCCTCGTTCTCTGACAGCCAGTCTTCGAATCTTCTCCTGTCGTTCTCGGAACAGTTCTCAGCGCGCAGCCGCGCAAACCAATATGCGGCGCGCTCCCTCGCCGCGAGGTCTTGCAGGAAACCGAAATCGTCCGTCGCCGCCATGGAACCCATTGCCTTAATGTCGCGAAATGGCACAAACCGACGTCGAATTTCCGACAACTCGCTCCCGTTGTCAAGCAGGAGCGGCAAGGCGAAGCGCCGGGAAGCGCTCAGTCCGCCCGTTCCAGGCGCCCTCGGCAGTAGGCGATGGCCTTGATGATGTGCTTTTCCACCATGTTTTTCGAAATGCCCATCTCACTGGCGATTTCCGCATAGCTCCGGTTTTCGAACTTGTGCCTGACGAATGCGTGCCGGCATTTTGGCGGGAGCTCGGCGACAGCTTCCCGCAACAGCGCCAGCCGCTGCTGGGCGTAGACAACCGACTCCGGCCCTGGTGCTTCGGAAGGCAAGTTCTCAGCCATGTCAACCCCGTCCATTTGCTCCGCCCTTGGCCGGTCCGTCCTGAAAGAGTCCACCGTCAGATTGAGCGCCGTCCTGAAGAGAAAGCCGCGCGGATGGCGGAGCTGATAGCCGTCTTCGAGCGCCAGCATGCGGGTGAAGGCTTCCTGGGCGATCTCGGCCGCCTCGTCCCGGCTGCGCAGCCTATAGGACAGGAACCGGCAAAGTTCGTCGTAGCATTCCCTGTAGATGCTGTTGATCTGTTTTCTTATTTCGGACATACGGCCTCGGCGGCTGACATCGGGCCTTCTTCCACCTTCCCAGCGGAACAGCGGCCCCAAGAGCAGCAATATACAAACTTTCTTGACGCCAGGCAATAAAGTTTATTAAAAACAAAACGTTATAGTGTCATATGGCACAGTATTGGGCGAAAGCGCACGGTAGCGGAAGGTTCGCGAGCCCGCTCCGGCAAGAATCACTTTGACGGCTAGTAGCCAACAACGCCGAGATGCGAGCCGGCTTACGTCGGGCATCTTGGGTAGGGAAGCGCCGTTTGACGGGAGGTGCCTTGGCTTGCGGGTATTCAGATTATCGGGCGCGCGAATGACCCCGGCGTCCGGATAGGTCTGGACGAGTTGCATACGGATGCCCATTTTTTACGAACTGGTTATTAGAGAATTCCAATCGTATCCGATGGCTATCGCGCTTCCCGCCCTAATCCAGGTTAGTATCGATCTCCGCCACCACCGGGGTGTGATCGGAGGGGCGCTCCAGCTTGCGAGGCGCCGCATCGATGCGGCAGACGGTGCAGTGTCGGGCGAGGGCCTCACTCAACAGGATGTGGTCTATCCTCAGGCCCATGTTGCGGCGGAAGGAGTTCATCCGGTAATCCCACCAGGAATAGGACTTCTCCGGCTGCTCGAACAGGCGGAAACTGTCGGCCAGCCCAAGCTGCCGCAGACTCCGAAAGGCGTCCCGCTCCGGCGGGCTGACCAGCACCTGGCCCTCCCAGGCTTGCGGGTCGTGGACGTCGCACGCTTCGGGCGCGATGTTGAAATCCCCCAGCAGCGCGAGGTTCGGATGGCGCGCCAGCTCCTCGCCGAGCCAGGCCGTCAGCGCCTTTAGCCAGCCAAGCTTGTACTGGTATTTGTCCGAGTCCACGCTCTGGCCGTTGGGCACGTAGACGTTGACGATCCGCACGCCGGCGATGGTGGTGGCGAGCACCCGCTTCTGCGCGTCGGTGAAACCGGGAATCGCCGTGACGGTGTCCGCGCCGGCGAGCCTGCTCAGGATCGCCACGCCGTTGTAGGTCTTCTGCCCGCTGAACAGGGTCTGGTAGCCGGCCGCGGCGAGCTCCGCCGCCGGAAAGTTCGCATCCTCCTGCTTGGTCTCCTGCAGGCACAACACGTCCGGCTGATGGACCGCGAGCCAGTCCAGCACGTGAGGCAGGCGAACCTTGAGGGAATTGACGTTCCAGGTGGCAATCTTCATATATTGGCTACATTCACGCACTGGCGCGATATTATAATAATCAGGCCGGCACGGCTATCAACACGCTTTTCGGCCCGGTTCGAGGCGGCGGAGCCGGTCGCAGGAATCACAACGAGCATAGCAAAAAGGACCATTCCCGGTGGACATTTCCCTCACCCCTTATGAAGCGCGTGTCATCGGTTCCCTGATCGAAAAGGAAATCACCACACCCGATCAATACCCTCTTTCGCTTAATGCGCTGGCCAGTGCATGCAACCAGAAAAGCAATCGCGAGCCGGTGCTGGAACTGGACGAGGCGACGATCCAGCAAACCGTGGACGCGCTGGTCAAGAAAGCCCTGGTCAGCGATAAAACCGGGTATGGCAGCCGTACAACGAAATACCGGCATCGTTTCTGCAATACCGAATTCGGCCTGCTGAAATTCTCCGAACGGGAACTCGGCATCGTCTGCGCGCTGCTGCTGCGCGGACCGCAGACGCCGGGCGAGCTGCGCACCCACACCAGCCGCCTGTGCCAGTTCAACGACATGGAGGAAGTCGAAGCCACGCTGATGCAGCTGATGGAACGCAGCGACGGCCCCTTCGTTGCAAAGCTTCCGCGCGAGCCGGGCAAGCGGGAATCGCGCTACATGCACTTGTTCAGCGGCGATGCGCCGGCGCAGGGAACACCGGGGGGCGCCGACGATGCCCTGGACGGGGCGGAGCGCGAAAGGCTGGTCGAGCTGGAGTTGCGTGTCGGCGAACTGGAGCAGGAGGTCGCCAGGCTCGGGCGCGAACTTGAACGGCTTGCGCCGAAGGCGGTTGCCGGCGGCACCGAGGCCTGACGGCCTGTTACATGTAGCAGGCCGCGCCGGATTCATCTGCCCGCAAAGATGGAAAACTCATTCCAGAGAGGCGCCGATTTGCCCGGCTACTGCACCCCGCCGGGCGCTTGCTTCGGCGCACCGCCGGTCGGTGGTGGCGTCGGCCTGGATTTGACTGGCGATGCCGCATATTTGGGATAGCCCGCGTCATCGAGTGCGGCATCCCAAGCGCCGGTTTCGTAGCCTTTCAGCTGCGTTACCTTGCCGACCGCCAGCACCGGCACAGTCGCGCTGCCGACCAGTTTCTTCAGTTCCGCGTTGGCCTCGGGGGTGCCGGCGTCTTTCTCGGTGAACGGGACGCCGCGCTTTGCCAGGTGTTCGCGCGCCTTGGTGCACGCCTCGCCGCAGTTGGCGTTGTACAGCACGACCGGGAAATTCTTCGCCGCCAGGCGGGTGGCGTAGGGTTGCTGGGCGTCGTCGGCGGGGCGCGTGCCGATCGTCCGCTCCTCGAGCTGCTTGGCGGCGGCAGGCGGGGGCGGCTGGTCGGTGAAATGGACCTTGCCATCGGCGTCTACCCAGCGGTAAAGCGTGGCGGATTGGGCCGAGTAAACCGCGAACATGCAGAACAGGCAGAAAAAAACGGCGAGTTTCATATCCGGAGTCCATGTAATCGTTTACGGTAATAGGCCTCGAGAAGCAGGGAGCCGATCGCCATGCCTCCGCCAAAGGCGCCAAACAGCAGGAAAAGAAGATAAAGGGGCCGCGTCTCGTCCGTCGTCCGCCGGTCGGCATCCATTACCGTTTCGCGTTGCAGTTTCGCCAGGTCGGCCCGCGCCGTTGCCAGCTCGTGCTGCGCGGTTTCGAGTGCGGCCAGGTCCCGGGCGGCGGCATCCGCCTCGGCCGGACGGATATTCAGTGACATGAGCGGCACCCAGCCGGTCTGTCCGTCGGCGGTTTTTATTTTCGCGTGATCCTGCTCGATTTCGACGACTTCAACTTCGGTATGCGGCGGCAACGTCGTGATCAGGCGGTAGTTTTCGCCTTTTCCGCTACGCATGTTGACGCGGGCGGCATCGGTCACCAACGCGGTTTGCGCCAGCGCCGCAACGGCCCAGAACAGCATCGACAGAAACAGAAAAATCCTCATCTTCTCAGCTTGTTATGTGAATGTGTTTAAGTAATATCACAAGACAAGCAGAAAGATCAAGTATTTTCTTATACCAGCGGGATTCCGCTTGGCAGCCAGTCACCATGAATCGCATGGATGTAGCAGCACCGGCTGCATCCCCCTTAAAAAAGGGGGATGCTTTGATTCAAATTGACTGACTACTGGATACCGGTCATGCCGCTGTGGCGCAACAGCGCCTCCATGTTCGGCTCGCGGCCGCGGAACGCGGTAAACGATTCCAGCGCCGAGCGGCTGCCGCCCATGCCGAGGATCTCGCTCCAGAAGCGATGGCCGACTTCCTCGCTCAACACGCCGTTCTCCTCGAACAGGCTGTAGGCGTCGGCCGACAGCACTTCCGCCCACTTGTAGCTGTAGTAGCCCGCGCCGTAGCCGCCGGCGAAGATGTGGGAGAAATTGTTGGGGAAGCGGTTGTAAGCCGGCGGGATGACGACCGCGACGCGGCGGCGGATTTCGTCCAGCAGTTGCAGCGCGGTGCTGCCGTCCGGGTCGAAATCGGTGTGCAGATGCATGTCGAACAGCGCGAATTCGATCTGGCGCACGGTGTGCATGCCGCTCTGGAAATTCTTGGCGGCGACCATCTTGTCGAACAGCGCGCGCGGCAACACTTCGCCGCTGTCCACGTGCTTCGCCATGTGGCGCACCACGTCCCATTCCCAGCAGAAATTTTCCATGAACTGGCTGGGCAGTTCCACCGCATCCCATTCCACCCCGCTGATGCCGGACACGCCCAGATCCTCGATGCGGGTGAGCAGGTGATGCAGGCCGTGGCCGAATTCGTGGAACGCCGTGATCACTTCGTCATGGGTGAACAGCGCCGGCTTGCCGCCGACCGGTGCGGAAAAATTGCAGTTGAGGTACGCCACCGGCACCTGGATCGCGCCGTCCTTGCGGCGCCGGGTGATCGCGTCGTCCATCCAGGCGCCGCCGCGTTTGTGGTCGCGGGCGTAGAGATCGAGATAGAACTGGCCGACCGGCGCGCCGTTCCTGTCGCTCAGGGTAAAAAACCGCACGTCTTCGTGCCACACCGGCGCGGGCGTAGGCGCGATGCTCAGGCCATAGAGCGTTTCCACCACCTTGAACATGCCCGGCAGCACCTGGCTTTCCGGGAAATACTGCTTCACCTCGTTGTCGGAGAAGGCATAGCGCTGGAGGCGCAGCTTTTCCGACGCATAGGCCACGTCCCACGTCGCCAGCTCGGCCAGATCCAGCTCGTCGCGGGCGAATTCCGCCAGTTCCCTGAAATCCCGCTCGGCGTAAGGCTTCGCCCGGCCGGCCAGGTCTTCCAGGAAATCCAGCACCTGGCGCGGCGACTGCGCCATCTTGGTGGCCAGGGAATCCTCCGCGTAATTGTCGAAGCCCAGCAGCCGCGCGGCTTCCCGGCGCAGCTTGAGGATTTGGGCGATCAGCGCGGTGTTGTCCCAATCGGGTTTGCCGAACTCGGAGGCGCGGGTCACGTAGGCGCGGTAAATCTGCTCGCGCAGCGCCCGGTTGTCGGCATATTGCATCAGCGGCATGTACGATGGCGCATGCAGGGTGAATTTCCAGCCCGGCTTGCCGTCCTTCTGCGCCGCCTCGCTCGCGGCCTGCATGGCATCGGCCGGGACCCCGGCGAGGTCGGCTTCGTTTTCAATCATCAGCGCAAAGTCGTTGGTGGCGTCGAGCAGATTCTCCTCGAATCGGGCGGAAAGCGCCGACAGCTCTTCCTGAATGGCCTTGAAGCGCGCCTTCTGCTCATCCGGCAGCTCCGCGCCGCCGAGGCGGAAATCGCGCAGCTCGTTTTCGACGATTTTCTTGCGCGGCGCGGAAAGCGCATCGAATGCCGGTGCCGCGCGTAGCGCCTTGAACTTGTCGAACAGCGCCAGATTCTGCGACAGGTCGGCGTAATAGGCGGTGATCTTCGGCAGGTTCGCGTTGTACACCTCGCGCAGCTCGGGGCTGTTCATCACCGCGTTGAGGTGCGAAACCTGGCCCCAGGCGCGGGAAAGGCGCTCGTTGGCGTCTTCCAGCGGCTGCACGAACCCCTCCCAGTCCGGCGCGGCGGACTCCACGGCCAGCCGGTCCACCAGGGCGCGGTTTTCCGTCAGCAGCACGTCCACCGCGGGCGTGACGTGTTCGGGGGTGATTTCGGGGAAACGGGGCAGGCCGGAAAAGTCGAGCAATGGGTTCATGGGGAGTGCCTCTGGTTGAACGAAATGGGAGGGGATTATACTATCGAGTCTATTTCATATTGGCCCGAACCATGTCAAATCAACCCCCGAACATCGCCCCCTATCGCGGCATCGACCCGCAAATCGCATCCACCGCCTATATCCATCCCAGCGCCCAAATCATCGGCGACGTGGTCGTCGGGGAAAGAAGCTCCATCTGGTGCGGCGCCGTGGCGCGCGGCGACGTCAACTTCATCCGCATCGGCGCCGACAGCAACATCCAGGATCTGTCCACCCTGCACGTCAGCCACCGCCGCCCGGAAAATCCAGAAGGCGCGCCCCTGATCATCGGCGACCGGGTCACAGTGGGCCACAACGTGATCCTGCACGGCTGCAAGATCGGCGACGAATGCCTGATCGGCATGGGTTCGATCGTCATGGACAACGTGGTGCTGGAGCCGCGCACGCTGCTCGGCGCGGGCAGCCTGGTGCCGGAGGGGAAAGTGCTGCAGGGAGGCTTTTTATACCTGGGCCGGCCGGCCAAACTGATCCGCGCGCTGACCGAGGAAGAGCTCGCTCATTTTGCGTATTCGGCCGCGCATTATGTTCGGTTGGCGGGGGATTATCGGGGTTGAACGGGGGAAACGTACTCTCGATTTCTGTGCTATAAATTTTGACATCCGCAGCATATAACAACAGGAAAAAGCCATGAATATCCAGACCGTCCCCTCTACCCCATTCGACGACCAAAAACCCGGCACCTCCGGCCTGCGCAAGAAAGTCTCCGTGTTCCAGGGGCCCCACTACCTGGAAAATTTCGTTCAGTCCATTTTCGACATCATCGGCGCCGCGCCGGGCAGCACGCTGGTGCTGGGCGGCGACGGGCGCTTCTACAACCGCGAGGCGATCCAGGTGATCCTGAAAATGGCCGCCGCCAACGGCTTCGGCAAAGTGCTGGTGGGGCGCGACGGCATTTTGTCCACCCCGGCCGCGTCCTGCGTGATCCGCAAATACGGCACGTTCGGCGGCATCATCCTGTCGGCCAGCCATAATCCCGGCGGCCCGGACGGCGATTTCGGCATCAAGTACAACACCGCCAACGGCGGCCCGGCCCCGGAAAAAATCACCGAGGCAGTGTTCGCCCGCAGCAAGGCGCTGGAAAGCTACCGGATCGCCGAGGCGCCCGACGTGGCACTGGATCGAATCGGCGAAACCGCGCTGGGCGACATGAAGGTGGAAGTGATCGACCCGGTCGCGGATTATGCCGATTTGATGGAATCGCTGTTCGATTTCGGCGCCATCCGCGACCTCATCAAGGGCGGCTTTCGCCTGCGCTTCGACGCTATGCACGCCGTCACCGGCCCGTATGGCCGGGAAATCCTCGAACAGCGCCTGGGCGCGCCCGCCGGCACCGTGATCAACGGCGAACCTCTGCCCGATTTCGGCCAGGGGCACCCGGACCCCAACCTGACTTACGCCCATGAACTGGTGGAAATCATGTACGGGGAGGACGCCCCCGACTTCGGCGCGGCTTCGGACGGCGACGGCGACCGCAACATGATCCTGGGAAGGCGCTTCTTCGTCACACCTTCGGACAGCCTCGCCGTGATCGCCGCCAACGCGGCCCTGGCGCCGGGCTACGCGGCGGGGCTGGCGGGCGTGGCGCGCTCGATGCCGACCAGCGCGGCGGCCGACCGAGTCGCGGCCAAGCTCGGCATCCCCTGCTACGAAACCCCGACCGGCTGGAAATTCTTCGGCAACCTGATGGACGCCGGAAAAGTCACCCTGTGCGGCGAGGAAAGCTTCGGCACCGGCTCCAGCCACGTGCGGGAAAAGGACGGCCTGTGGGCGGTGCTGTTCTGGCTCAACATCCTCGCCAAAACGGGCCAGTCGGTGGAAGACATCGTCTACCGCCACTGGGCGGAATACGGCCGCAATATCTATTCGCGCCACGACTACGAAGGCTTGCCGTCCGATGTCGCGGCCGGGGTGATGGAGCACGTGGCAAGCCAGTTCGCCGCCTTGCCGGGACAGCGCTTCGGCGAGTATCAAGTGAAATTCTGCGACGACTTCAGCTACACCGACCCGATCGACGGCAGCGTAAGCGCCGGACAGGGGCTGCGCATCGGCTTCGAGGACGGCTCGCGCATCGTGTTCCGCCTGTCCGGCACCGGCACCGAAGGCGCCACGCTGCGGCTCTACCTGGAAGCGTTCGAACCGGACCCCGCCAAGCAACGCGTCGATGCCCAACTGGCGCTGGCCGGGCTGATCGGCATCGCGCACGACCTGTCGCAGCTGAAACAGCGCACCGGGCGCGAGCAGCCGACGGTGATCACCTAACCCATGGTCATGGCGAATTGCCGCCCCCGAATCATGAAACGGCGTCCGTTGCGGGCACGGCTCTTGTGCCCTTTAGGGCGCAGCCGCCGTACAGTCAGGAGTGACGCGTTGTGGGTACGGCTTCAGCCGTACAGTCAGGCTGCACCCGCAAGGAGTGGCAGCAAGCTGCACTCCGACTTTCTATCGACTAAAGTCGATGAAAGATCGTATGTCCCCGCCGCGAGCGGCAGCAAAGCTGCTCGCACGGGCGAGAAAGCCTGACCCACGGATCGCGCCGAATACTATTTGCGTAGCCGACTATACTGAGGAATCGACCGTGGGCACCCATCCACGGTCCCGACTCGGAAAGGAGAACACCATGGCACGCAAATACGTCGATTGTCGCGATTACCCGAGCGACGAAAAATGCACCGTCGCCATTTCGGCCGACAGCGAAGAGGAGCTCATTGCCGCCGCCGTCCAGCACGCGGTGGCCGTGCACAAGGAAAAAGACACGCCGGAATTTCGCAAGCAGATGCGCGAGCTGGTAAAGGAAGGCACGCCGCCGGGTTAGCTGGCAGCTTGTAGCGAGTAGCGGGTAGCTGTTTTGTGCGCTTCGCGCGCGGTTTTGCTACAAGCCACAAGCTACCAGCCGCCAGCTTTCACAAGCTTTCAAACACGACCTGCCCTTCCACCAGCGTATATCTCACCTTCCCCTGCAATTCGAACCCCACGAACGGCGTGTTCCGCCCCTGGCTCTTGAGCGAGGCGGGTTCGACTTTCCAGTACTGCTCGGGGTCGAAGATGCACAGGTCGGCATGCTGGCCGGGAGCCAGATGGCCGTTGTCGAGCGCCAGGATGCGCGCCGGCGCGGCGGTGATCTTGGCGATGGCTTCGGACAGGGACACGCCGGTTTCATGCGCCCATTTCAGCGTCAGCGGCAGCAGCAGCTCCAGGCCGGTGGCGCCGACTTCGGCTTCGGAGAACGGCAGCAGCTTGGCATCGTCGTCCACCGGGGTGTGGTCGGAACAAATTGCATCGACCGTGCCGTCGGCGAGTCCGGCGCGCAGCGCGTCGCGGTCGCGCTGGCTCCTGAGCGGCGGCACCAGGTGGCAGTTGGCGTCGAAAAAGCCGATATCCATTTCGCTCAGGTGGGCATGGTGCACCGCGATGTCGCAGGTCACCGGCAAACCCTCCGCCTTGGCGGCGCGGATCAGGGCCACGCCCTCGCGGCTGGACAGGCGGCAGATGTGGACGCGGGCGCCGGTTTCGCGCGCCAGCGAGAGGATGGTGGACAAGGCGATGGTTTCCGCACACGCCGGAATCGACGGCAGACCCAGCCGGCTCGCCACTTCGCCGTCGTGGGCGACGCCGTCCTTGGCCAGGGAAGCGTCCTGCGGCCGCAGCCAGACGGTGAAGCCGAAGGTGGCGGCGTATTGCATCGCGCGCATCGTCACCAAGGTGTCGGACAGCGGCGTGTCGGCATGGGAGAAGCCGATGCAGCCGGCATCGTGCAGTTCCGCCATTTCGGTCAGGCGCGCGCCTTCCAGCTTCTGGGTGAGCGCGCCGAGCGGATACACCCGCGCCTGATTCAGGCTCTTGGCGCGGTATTTGAGCATCTCCACCAGACCCGGCTCGTCCAGCGGCGGGTCGGTGTCGGGCGGGCAGACCAGGCTGGTCACGCCGCCGGCCACCGCCGCCAGCATCTCGGATTCGAGCGTGGCCTTGTACTCGTAGCCCGGTTCGCGCAGGCGCGCGGACAAGTCCACCAGGCCGGGGCAGACCACCAGCCCGGCGGCGTCGATCGTGCGGTTGGCGTGGAACCCCTCCGGCGCGGCGCCGACGGCCACGATTTTGCCGGCGGCGACGAACACGTCGCGCTGGGCGTCGATGCTGTTTTTCGGATCGACCAGGCGGCCGTTCTTGATGTGGATTTTCATTGCTCCCCCTCGCTGCCCATCAGGATGCTCATTACCGCCATCCGCACCGCGATGCCGAACGTCACCTGCGACAGGATCACCGACTGCACCCCGTCGGCGACCGAGGATTCGATTTCGACGCCACGGTTCATCGGCCCCGGATGCATGACGATGGCGTCGGGGCACGCCAGGGCGAGCTTCTCGGCGGTCAGGCCGTAGTATTTGAAATATTCCTGCGCCGACGGCAGCAGCGCGCCGCGCATGCGCTCGTTCTGCAGGCGCAGCATGATGATCACATCGACGTCCTTCAGCCCCTTTTCCATGTCGTGGTAGACCTGCACTCCCATCCGCTCGGCGCAGGTGGGAATCAGGGTCTTGGGTCCGATCATGCGCACTTCCGGCACGCCCAGCGTGGTCAGCGCGTGGATCTGCGAGCGCGCCACGCGCGAATGCAGCATGTCGCCGACGATGGCGACCCGCAGCCGGGTCAGGTCCTGCTTGTAGTGGCGGATGGTGAACATGTCGAGCAGCGCCTGGGTGGGGTGCGCATGGCGCCCGTCGCCGGCGTTGACGACGTGGATGTGCGGCTCGACGTGGCGCGCGATCAGGTGCGCCGCGCCGCTTTCGCTGTGGCGCACGATGAACATGTCGGCCTGCATCGCCGACAGGTTGTTGACCGTGTCGAGCAGGGTCTCGCCCTTGGACTGGGACGAAGTGCCGATATTCAGGTTGATCACGTCGGCGGACAGCTTCTTCGCCGCGATCTCGAACGTCGTGCGGGTGCGCGTGGACGGCTCGAAGAACAGGTTGAAGATGGCCTTGCCGCGCAGCAGCGGCACCTTGCGCACCTCGCGCTCGGCGATGTTGAGGAAGGATTCCGCGGTGTCGAGGATATGCCGCAAGGTCGCCGCGGGCAGCCCGTCGATGGTGAGCAGGTGTTGCAGTTCGCCGTGTTTGTTCAACTGCGGATTTTTATGCATGGCGGGTTAGTCCTTTTTTTCGTGCAGGCTCAGGCTCAGGCGGCCCGATTCGTCCCGGTTCAGCTGGATGTTTTGCGTCGCGGCCAGTTTCAGGTGCGCGCCGACGATCTGGGCGGCGATCGGCAGCTCGCGGCCGCCCCGGTCCACCAGCACCGCCAGCCGGATGCTGGCCGGACGGCCGTAGTCGAACAGTTCGTTCATCGCGGCGCGGATGGTGCGGCCGGTGTTGAGCACGTCGTCCACCAGGATGATGTGGCGATCTTCTACCTCGAACGGGATATGCGACGGCTTGACCTGCGGATGCAGCCCGATGCGGCTGAAATCGTCGCGGTAGAAGGAAATGTCCAGGGTGCCGAACGGCAGCGGCATGCCGAACAGCTCGCTCAGCTTTTCCGCCACCCACGCGCCGCCGGTGTGGATGCCGACCAGCGCGCTCTCGGCCGTCAGATGCGGCTTGATTTGCCGCGCCATTTCAAGGATCAGCGCGTCGATTTCAGGTAGTTGCATGTTTTTTGTTGTCCAGAAAAGATTGCAATATCCGCTGCGCCGCGACCTGGTCCAGCATGACCTTCTGCCGCCGCCCGCGCACCCCGATTTCGTTCAGATCCTCGCTCGCCGCCGCCGAGCTCAGGCGCTCGTCCACCAGCGCGGTCTTGATGCCGAAGCGGCCCTCCAGCTGGTGCGCGAAACGCCGGCAGCGCGCGCTCATTTCGTGCTCCTCGCCGTCCAGATAGACCGGCAGCCCGACCACCGCCAGCGCCGGCCGCCATTCCTTGAGCAGCGCCTCGATCGCGCCGAAGCGCTGATCCTTGCGCTCACCCTCGATGGTCGTCAGCGGATGCGCCAGGCCCAGCGCCAGATCGCCCACCGCCACGCCGATGCGCTTCAGGCCGAAGTCGAAGCCGAGAACGGTCGTCGAGTGCTGAGCGCTGAGTCCAGAATCCTGAGTAAAACCCTTAGTCATCACTTCGAACTCAGCACTCGGCACTCAGGACTGCCCTAAGCATGCCCCGCCCCGTCGGCCAGGAAGGCGAAATCGACGCCGAGCAGCTTCATCGCGGCCGGCAGGCGCTCGTCCCAGGGCAGGTCGAAAATGATCCGCGGCGAAGCCGGCACCGTGAGCCAGGCGTTCTGCGCCAGCTCCTGCTCCAGCTGGCCGGCTTCCCAGCCGGCATAGCCCAGCGTCACCAAGAATTGGTGCGGGCCGGCGCCCCGGCCGACCGCTTCCAGGACGTCTTTCGAGGTGGTCAGGGCGACGCGCTCGTTCACCGCCAGGGTGGACTGCCATTCACCCGCCGGCTGGTGCAGGACGAAGCCGCGGTCCATCTGCACCGGGCCGCCGAAATAGATCGAATCCTGCGCCCGCGCGTCCGCTTCAAGCTCGATGCCGATCTGGCCGAACAGCGTTTTCAGGGTCATTTCGATCGGGCGGTTGACCACCACGCCCAGCGCGCCCTGGTCGGAATGCTCGCAGATGTAGGTGAGCGACTTGGCGAAATGCGGGTCGGCCATGGCCGGCATGGCGATCAGGAAGTGGTCGGTCAGGTTGACGTTCTTCATGGAAGGGGATTATCTCACGGCCGCGCTACTCGGCGAAGGCCGCCGTGTCCAGCTGATCCGCGCGGGTGAAGGTCCAGGTGCGCACGATGCCGAGAATGTCGGTGTCCTTGCGGATATCCTCGGGCAGCGGCGCATAGGGCGCGGCCAGGTTGACGATGCGCTTTGCCGCCTCATCCAGCTCCTTGTGGCCGGAGGAATGCCTGATCTCGATACTCTCCACGCTACCGTCGGCCTTGATGTTGACGAGGAGTTGCAGGCTGCCGTAAATCTTTTTCCGCCGGGCCTCTTCCGGGTAATTCAGGTTGCCGACTTTCTCCACCTTGATCCGCCAATCCTCGGCATAGCGCGCAAAACGGGTTTCCCTGGTGCGCGCGCCGACGAAGTTGCGCTTCGGCCGCTTCTGGTAAGCATCCTGGTCACGGTCGATCTGCGCTTCCAGCCGCGCCATCGCCAAGCTGCGCGACACCAGGTCGGCGGCGGTGGGAAGCTCGCCGGGCGCCTCGACGGGTTTCGGGCTGACCGGCGCCTGCTCGATGCGATGGGTCGCCTTGACCTGGGTCATCAGGGCGCGCGCCTGCTGCTCCATCCGGCTCACCCGCCGCTGCCTTTGCGCCAAGTCGGCATCGGCCTGGCGCTGGTCCATCACCGGCAGCGGGCTTTTGGCATGGCGATCGGCATCCGTATTGCCGCCGCCGTCGAGATTGGACTGC
This sequence comes from Sulfuricella sp., assembly GCA_028714315.1. Classification (GTDB taxonomy): domain Bacteria; phylum Pseudomonadota; class Gammaproteobacteria; order Burkholderiales; family Sulfuricellaceae; genus Sulfuricella. Next base: position 30,252 of record JAQTMN010000018.1, read on the forward strand.
GCCAGGGCGTCGGCCTTGAGCGGACGCGCCGCGGACTTGCTGTTGACCAGCACCACTTCGAGCGTGGCGGCGCTGGCCGATTTTTTCATGTCGGGCGGCTTGAACGTTACGCCGACGAGGGCTATTCCGTGCAAGGCTACGGACAGGGATACCACCACCCCAAGACGGCCCAACAGATCGAGCTCAGGCACGAAACGGTTCAACACGGCAAGAATGTTCGCCTTGACGGCCAGGGACATGGGAACTCTATGATTTGACGATGAAAACGTAGTTTAGCAGAAATAGGGCGGTGCCAGTTATCAGTCGCCATTATCAGTTTGGCGCAGTCGCGGCGATGCCGCGTTTTTACTGACAACTGACAACTGACAACTGACAACTGACGACTGACAACTGAAAACTGAAAACTACAACCCCTCCTCACCAGCCTTGGGTTCGGCGCGGACAAACCGGCAATGGCAGGCCACGTCCAGCAGGTCCACTTGCGTGATTTCGAGCCGCACCCGGCTGCCGGCCGGCAGGTCGGGCACGGACGATACGCGGGTGAAAAATGGGATGGGATCGAACCTGACCAGGTTTTCCTTCACCACCACCGCGCCGATCTCCCCGACCTCTTCCTGCAGCAGCCAGCGCAGGCACCAGTAGCGTTCCATGTGATCCTGGATGTTGCCGTAGGCTTCGTAGGCGAGGTCGAAGTCGCGCAGGGCGACCAGCAGCCGGTCGTCGCGGTTGCCGTAGGTGGCCGGGCGGCCTTCGAGCAGGGAAATGAGCTGGCGCTGGTTGACGAGATCGACGTAGCGCCGCAGCGGCGAGCTCGCCCACATGTAATGCGTCACGCCCAGCCCCTGGTGCGCGCCCGGCGACACGCTCATGCGCACCTTGCCGCCTTCCTGGTTGCGGTAGATGGCGGCGATGTCGGCCTCGGCCAGCATTTTGCCCCAGCTCGCGTTGGTATGGATCATCAGCTCCGACACCACGCGGTCGATCGGGGTGTCGCGCTGGCGTTCGGTGATGGCGATGCGATCGTCCGTCACCGCGAAATTGTAGTCCGGGAAGTTCTGCCGGTTCTCCTTGCCGCGCCCTTCCCTGAGCTTGGTGGCGAAGTCCCACAGCAGCAGCAGCTCTTCCTTGTAGGGATAGTCGCCCTCGCGGCTGACCACGGTGGCCGGGTTGAACACCGGCTCGAGCGTCTCGTGGCGCAGGTTGGCGGCGATTTCGACATGGTCGAGCGCGCTGTGGCTGCCGACCACGGTGAAATCCGGCGCCACTTCCAGGTACAGCGACAGCGCCGGGCAGCGGTTGCCGGCCGCCAGGGTGAAGCGCTCCACCACCGCGTCCGGCAGCATGGTGATTTTCCGGCCCGGCATGTAGACGGTGGAAAGCCGCCGCGCGGCGATCTCGTCGAGCGCGTCGCCCGGCGCGAAGCCCAGTCCCGGCGCGGCGATATGCACGCCGACCCGCCAGTTGCCGTTGGCGAGGCGCATGACCGAGAAGGCGTCGTCGATCTCGGTGGTGGCGGCGTCGTCGATGCTGAACGCCTGCGCGTCCGAATGGGCCGGCTCGGGCGGCAGCGCCAATTCGCCGTAAGGCGGGAAATCCGTGCCGTGGGGAAAGTTCTCGCGCAGGAAACGGTTGAGGTGATAGTCGTGCGAGGAGGGAATCGCGCCGCACTGGTCGAGCAGCCGCACCAGCGACAGGCCGGTTTCCGCGCAGGCCTTGTCCACCGCCTTGAATTCGAGCGTGTTCTTGTCCGGCGCATAGAGCAGCGCTTCCACCACTTGCGCGGTGAATGGCTCGGGCAGGCGCCCCGCCGCCAGTTCCGCGACGTAGCCGGCAACGGTTTCGGCCTGTTTGCGCTTCTTTTCCTCGGAGGCCAGCGCCGCCCGGAGGTTTTCCTCCGGCGCGGCCTTGTAGCGGCCCTTGCCCTTCTTGTAGAAATACATCGGCGCGCCATGCAGCTTGAGCACGACCGCAGACGCTTCGAGCGGAGCGGGCGCGTGGCCGTAATAGTCGCTCGCCAGGTCGGAGAACATGAACTCCTCCGCGCCGCAGCATTCCCACAGGAATTCCGGCTCAAGCTCCGCCGCCAGCGCCTCGGCCGCTTCCATGAAACCGCCGATGGGAGGCGCGTTGAAGCGCAGCAGCACATTGGCGGCCTTGATCTTGGAGCGCTTGCCGTGCGGCGTTTCCACCTGCAGCGAAGCGGTGTTGTCGGCCATGATCGAGGCGACCTTGATGGCGCCGTCTTCTTCGTAGAGGATGTTCATTGGGTTCCGGGAGTGAGGAGTTAGGAGTGACGAGAAAAAGCAAAACCGGCGGGATGGCTTCTGATTTTTCTCGTCACTCCTAACTCCTCACTCTTCTCCAACTCGGGCCAGCGCCGCCAGCAGCTTGTCGTGCACGCCGCCGAAGCCGCCGTTGCTCATCGCCAGCACATGGTCGCCGGGGCAGGCGGCGGCGACCACGGCGGCCACCAGGAGATCGAGGTCGTCGTAGGTCTTTGCCTTGCCGCCCAGCGGCGCCAGCGCGGCGGCCGCGTCCCAGCCGAGGTTGGCGCCGTAGCAGTAGACCAGGTCGGCGCCTTGCAGGCTGCCGGGCAGGGCGTCCTTCATCACGCCCAGCTTCATGGTGTTGGAGCGCGGCTCCAGCACGGCCAGGATGCGGGCGTCGCCGACCTTGCCGCGCAGCCCGGCGACGGTGGTCGCGATGGCGGTCGGGTGGTGGGCGAAATCGTCGTAGACCGTGACGCCATTGGCCACGCCGCGCACTTCCATGCGCCGCTTCACGTTCTCGAAGCGGGAAAGCGCCGCGATGCCCATGTCCGACGGCACGCCGGCATGGCGCGCGGCGGCGATGGCGGCCAGGGCGTTCATGCGGTTGTGCTCGCCGAGCAAATCCCAGCTCAGCGTACCCTGATATTCTTCCTTGAAAGCCACCGCGCCGGCCGCGCTCATGGTCCAGCCCTGAGCGCCGAAGCGCTCCACCGGCGTCCAGCAGCCGCGCGCCAACACCCGGTCGAGGCTGGCCTCGCGCCCGTTGGCGACGACCAGGCCGTTGCCGGGCACGGTGCGCACCAAGTGGTGAAACTGGGTCTCGATCGCCGCCAGGTCGGGGAAGATGTCGGCGTGGTCGAATTCCAGGTTGTTGAGCACGGCGGTGCGCGGGTGGTAGTGGACGAACTTGGAGCGCTTATCGAAGAAGGCGGTGTCGTACTCGTCGGCCTCGACCACGAAGAACGGCGAATCGGTCAGCCGCGCCGAGACGCCGAAGTTCTGCGGCACGCCGCCGATCAGAAAGCCCGGATTCAGGCCGGCGTCTTCCAGGATCCACGCCAGCATGGCGGAGGTGGTGGTCTTGCCGTGCGTGCCGGCGACCGCCAGCACCCATTTACCCTCTCCCCCAGCCCCTCCCCCGCAAGCCCTAAAGGACTCCGACCCGCTACGGGCTGAAGCCCGTGCGGGGTCGTATGCGGGGGAGGGGTGAAGAATGTTTTCCGCCAGCCATTGCGGGCCGGACACGTAGGGCAGGCCGCGATCGAGGATCTCCTCCATCAGCGAGTTGCCGCGCGACACCACGTTGCCGATCACGTAGACGTCAGGCTCCAGCTTGATCTGGCCGGGGTCGAAGCCTTCGATCAGCTCGATGCCCTGGGCTTCGAGCTGCGTGCTCATCGGCGGGTAGACACCGGCGTCGCAGCCGGTGACCCGATGCCCGGCCTGCTTGGCGAGCACCGCGATGCCGCCCATGAAAGTGCCGCAGATGCCGAGAATGTGGATATGCATGAGGAAATGCCGAGCATTGAATTATGCAGCGCATTATATGTTTTTTCGCCGCCAAGCCAAAACCCAGGATGCTCAGAAGGCGGATTTGTCGGAAGCCACAACCGTTTGCATCGGCAGCCAGGCGGCGGCGGGCGGGACGCCGTACCAGTCCCAGCCTTGGGCCGCTTGCAGGGTGGCGTGGCGGATGCGCGACCAGGCCTCGTCCTGAGGGATTTTGAGGAAATCGTGAATGGCCTTGCAATCATCCGGCAAGGCGGCGTCCAGCCAGCCGTTGGCGGAATGGCGGGCCAGCGCCACCGCCAGCGTGACGCAGCGGGTGCGCGGCATGGCGGCCTGGGCTTCGTCCATCAGCGACAGCAGCAGGTTGGGCAAATGCCAGGCCGTCGCCAGGGCGAGCTGCAATTCGATCAGGCGGAAACCGAGCACCTGCTGCTGCGCGGCGGCGCTGCGCAGGGTCGGGTCCTGCCGCATTTTGCGGCGAATTTCCAGCATCGGTTCGGGCGCGAAGCACCACAGCAGCATTTCCGCCAGATCGCGCAGCAAGGCGGCGATCACGACTTCGTCGGTGTCGATGTCATGGCGCAGGACGGACCAGTCGAGCGCATACAGCGCGGCATGGTGCGCCCGGCTCATCACCTGCATCATGCCGGCCCTCGCTTCGGGATAATCGGCCAGGCTGTCCTCGATCAGCGGCTGCTGGCTGAATTGCTTGAAGAACGGCGTGGTGCCGATCATCATGATGGCGCGGGAAATGGTGGTGATGTCGGTGATCTGGCTCTTGCCGCGGTTCGCCTGCAGAAAGCGCAGCACCTTCAGCGTCATGATCGGGTCGCGCAGGATCACGCCGGCCAGCTCGCGGCCGTTGAGATCGTCCTCTTTTTCGTGCAGCAGCGCCAATTCCGTCGCCGTGCGGCGCAGCACCGGCAGCGGCGCCTGGTCGAAATAGATCACCCAGGCATTCAGGCTTAGCGATTTATTGATCATGGCTCATGTCTCCCTGTTCTCGGGGAACCACTGCGCTCAAATCTTCAGGCGTTCGACCACTTTTCCCTTGACCAGGTGCTCGTCGACGATTTCGTCGATATCCGCCTGATCCACATAGGTATACCACACCGCTTCGGGATAAACCACCAGCACCGGACCTTCGTCGCAACGGTCGAGGCAGCCGGCGCTGTTGATGCGGATCTTGCCCTCGCCGTTGAGGTCGAGCGCCTTGATGCGCTTCTTGGCGTAGTCGCGCATTTCCTGCGCGCCGTGCTGGGTGCAGCACGGGCCACCGTCCTCGCGGACGTTGGTGCAAAAGAAAACGTGCTTCTGGTAATAGCTCATGTCGATATTTCCTCAGGGTTCGCCATATTCCGTGGATTTGGCCGCGTTGCCGCGCACCCGTTCCACCGGGTATTTTGCGGCATTGATCGCCATCTTGTCATGCGCCGCGGCCACCGGGTCGATGCCGAGCCGGTCCGCGAGCCGCGTCAGGTAGATCAGCACATCGCCGATTTCCTGGCGTACCTGTTCCAGCCTGGCCGGGTCCAGTGCCTGGCTTTGCTCCGCCGTGAGCCACTGGAAGGGTTCGACCAGCTCCGCCGCTTCGACGATCAGCGCCATCGCCAGGTTCTTCGGGGAATGGAATTGTTCCCAGTCGCGCTCTTCGGCGAAGCCGCGCAGTTTATCGGTGAGTTCGGCCAAGCTGTCCATGGAAATCTCCTCGGGGAATGTGGATACGGCGCCACCACGGCAGCACCCAGCCGGCCAGCGCCAGCAGGACGTCGGTGACATCGGCATGGCGGCCGGCGATGAACTGCTGCTGCCACTCCAGCCCGAACATCACGGCCAGCACCAGCAGGCTGCCGAGGAAGGCGGCCAGGCGACGCCGCTTCGCCTTGGTGGCGACGGCGGCGAGGCAGCCGAGGGCGAGGAACGGCCAGAACAGGGAAAGAATTTCGCTATAGCTGGCCAGGTTGTGCATCTGGCCGCGGAAAGGGATCCAGTTGAACGGCTCCAACGGGCTGAAAAATACGCCCACTGCCGGCTCCAGTTCGCCCAAGGCGAACCCGGCGAGCAGCGCCAGACCGCCGGCGACGGACCGCAGCGGCTTGGGAGCGCTCCGTAGCGCGGCCGCCAGCGCAAGGCCCAGCGCCGCGCCCAGTCCCGTTTCCAGCGCCAGATAGCGGCCCATCACCGCTATCTTCACCGCCAGCACCGCGACGACAAAAGCGCTGAACGGCAGGGCAACGCTCCGGCCGGAGCGGGCGAGGACGGACACGAACAGACCCAGCCCAGCAATGGCGCAGAAATTGGCTGCCAGGAGCAGCCAGTTGAATGGGGACGGAAAGCCCGGCGTCCACAGCGGCAGCAGCCCCCTGCGCAGGGTTGCCGTATCCAGCGACAGCAGCAGCGGGGTCAGCTGCGATAGCGCCCACAGGCCCAGGGCGACCAGCCCCAGGTCGATGGCGAGCCCCGGCAGCAAGCGCTCGCGGCGCTGCGCCAGCACCCGCCGCAGCGGCCCCGGCGGATTTTCCAGCAGGCCGGCGAGCAGCGCCCCGCCCAGCCCGCCCAGTCCGTTCATCAGCAGGTCGAGCCGGGAGGAGACCCGCTCCGGCAGCAGCGCCTGGAGGCTCTCCATGGCGAAGCTCAAACCCAGGCAGAGCAGCGTGGCGAGCAGCACCGACCAGGCCGGCCGCAGCCGGTAACGCAGCGCGTGGGCGAGCAGCAGGCCCAGCGGCAGGTAGACCAGGATGTTGGTGATCACGTCGGAGCGGGTGATGTAGCGCGGCCACGGCGCGGTGGCGAAGGCCAGCATATCCTCGGCCGGCAGCCAGTCGCTGAACGGGTAGAGACTGCCATAGCCGATCAGTACGGCGTAGGCGGCCGCCAGCATCGGGCTGACGCCGGAGGACGCCGCTCTCCGTGTTAGCATAGGCACTTCTTTGTTGAAATCGGGATCTTTCATGGCTTGTTACGACGTCTTCAACGGCGATGCCGACGGCATCTGCGCCCTGCACCAGCTGCGCCTGGCCCACCCGGCCGCGAGCACGCTGATAACGGGAGTGAAACGCGATATTACCTTACTTGACCGGGTCGTGGCGAAAGCGGAAGACGAAGTCACCGTGCTGGACATCGCGCTCGACAAGAACCGCGCCGCGCTGGATGCCCTGCTCGCCCGCGGCGCCAGAGTCGGCTATTTCGATCACCACTATCCCGGCGTCATCCCCGAGCACCCCAATTTCACCGCGCACATCGACCGTGCGCCGGATGTCTGCACCAGCCTGCTGGTTGACCGCTTCCTGCAGGGAAAGCACCGGCCCTGGGCCGTGGTCGGCGCCTTCGGCGACAACCTGCGCGAGGCCGCCGCCCGCGCCGCCGCGCCGCTGAACCTGGACCCGGCCCGGCTCGACATCCTGCGCGAGCTGGGCGAATGCCTCAATTACAACGCCTACGGCGAAACCGTGGCCGATCTGCATTATCCCCCCGATGAGCTGTACCGGCTGGTGCGGCCCTATGCCGACCCGTTCGCTTTCATCGCCGGGGAAGATGTATTCGAGCGCCTGCGCCAGGGCTACGCCGACGATCTCGCGCAGGCCCGCGCGCTCCATCCCGAAATGGCGACGGACAGCCGCGCGCTCTATATCCTGCCCGATGCGCCGTGGAGCCGCCGCGTCAGCGGCTCCTTCGGCAACGATCTGGCGCAAGCCTGGCCGCAGCGCGCCCACGCCATCCTGACCCGGCGGACGGATGGCTACACCGTCAGCGTGCGCGCCGCCCTCGCCGCGCCGGAAGGCGCCGACGAGCTGTGCCTGCGTTTCGGCGGCGGCGGGAGGAAGATCGCGGCGGGGATCAATCTGTTGCCGCCGGACCGGCTGGACGAATTCGCCGCGCAGTTTCGCGCGGTGTTTACACGGGGGTGAGAATATTTGAAAGCGCATGAGCAGCAGTGATATATTGAGTCATGCCTGAAAAAATATTCGACGACACGTGGCCGCTTTCCACAAAATATGGAAATGGCCTGCTGCGGCGTGAAATATGGGTGGATAAGCATGGGCAAGTGGTGCGCTATAACCTGGCCTATATCAACCATGCGATTTTTTCCGGCGACCACGGGCGCGTGGTCGGTTATGACAATGCACACGGCAGCCATCACCGGCATTACATGGGGGTGGTGGAACCTATCGAATTTGCCAGCTTCGAAGATATAGAAGCGCGTTTCGAGGCGGATTGGATGGTCTTCAGGAGGAAACGATGAAAACGGTGATTACGACCGGTGGGCCGGACGAATTTTTCAAACGTGGAAAGCGAGTGGCGCGACTTGCGGATAAGGGCGAGCCCATTCCCCGTGAACGCACCATTTCGTTCGAAGACCCGGAAGATCTGGCCAGATTGGTGACGACGGCCAAACTATTGCTGTTCCGTGAAGTTAGAGGCCGCCCCGGCTCAATTACCGACCTGGCTACTCGTCTGCACCGCGATCGCAGCGCCGTCAAGCGCGACGTCGCCGCGCTGGAGCGCATCGGACTGCTTGAGGTCGAGGAAAAACCGCTTCCTGGGCATGGCCGCATGAAAGAAATTCGTGTCACGGCAGAACAGGTCTTGTTGGCGATTTGACATAAACCGGTACAACACGCGGCTCTACGCGCCCCCAATTACGGGCGATGATGCGGCGGCGCCCCTTCGTGCGGGAATGCCGCGTGCTCGTGTAGGTACGCGTGGGCCGGCGGCAGCGGCGTCGGCTTGCCGACGAAGTGCGGCAAGAGCGAACCCGCCGCCATGCCGACGGCGCTCAGCAACAGGCCGACCAGCTGCGGCGGCCAGATGCCGTCGGGCTGGAGCGTTTCCAGCAGCAGCCACGAGGCCAGGCCAAAGGCGATGGAAAACAGCGCGCCCTGGGTGTTGGCGCGCTTCCAGTACAATCCCGCGACCAGCGGAATGAAGGCGGCCACCAGCGTCACCTTGTAGGCATTCTCCACCATGGCGTAAATGCTGGCCTTGGAGTTGAGGGCGAACACGGTGACGACGGCGGCGAAGCACACCACCACGATGCGGATCAGCAGCAGGAGACGCCGGTCCGACATCTCTCCGAACATCCCCTTCAGTACGTTCTCGGTAAAAGTGACGGAAGGCGCCAGCAGCGTGCCGCTCGCCGTGCTCATGATGGCGGACAGCAGCGCGCCGAAGAACATCACCTGGGCGAACAGCGGGGTGTGGTCGAGGATCAGGCTCGGCAGGATGTGCTGCGGGTCGGTGCCGATCAGGTTCTGCACCATCGCCGGGTCCACCAGCGTCGCCGAGTAGGCGAGAAACATCGGGATGAAGGCGAACAGGAAATACAGGCTGCCGCCGGCCACCGCGCCGCGCACCGCGGTGTCCTCGGTGCGGGCGGACATCACGCGCTGGAACACGTCCTGCTGCGGAATCGAGCCGAACATCATGGTCACCCAGGCGCCGACGAAGGCGAGCACGTCGCGCGCATTGAGCGCCGGCCAGAACTCGAACTTGCCGGCGGCGGCGGCGTGCTTCACCACCGCGCCCGCGCCGCCGGTGAGGCCGCTGACGACGTAGCCGATATAGAGCATGCCGAGAACGATCAGGATCATCTGGAAAAAGTCGGTGAAGGCGACCGACCACATGCCGCCGAACAAGGTGTAGACCAGCACGATGGCCGCGCCGAGCAGCATGCCTTCGGCGGGCGAGATCGAGCCCTGGCCGAGGATCGAGAACACCAGGCCGAGCGCGGTGATCTGGGCGGAAACCCAGCCCAGGTAGGAGATCACGATGCACAGGCTGGTCAGCACTTCCACCGTGCGGTTGTAGCGCGCCCGGTAGTAATCGCCGATGGTGAGCAGGTTCATGCGGTAGAGCTTGCGGGCAAAGAACAGGCCCACCAGGATCAGGCACAGGCTGGAGCCGAACGGGTCCGACACCACGCCGCCGAGACCTTCCTGCAGGAAAGTGGAGGAAATGCCCAGCACGGTTTCCGAGCCAAACCAGGTGGCGAACACCGTGGCGGTGACGATATACAGCGGCAGGCTGCGGCCGGCGACGGCATAGTCCTTGGTGTTGTGGACGCGGGTGGCGGCGTAGAGGCCGATGCCGATCGACACCAGCAGGTAGAGCGCGACGAACCAGATCAACATGGGAAATCGCCCAATTCGGATGGAAATCGGGAAATTATACTCAAGAAGCCGTTTTTGTGGCCCAAGGAAACACCGACCCCACCCGTACGAGCACTTGTTTTTCTCCGCGCCTTCGCGTGAACCCGGACGGATTTTTCACGCGGAGGCGCAGAACGCGGAGAGCAGGAGCCCAATGCTTCTCGAAATGCTTTGTTTTTGCTCCGTGATCCCTGGTTCAAGTGAGGTTTTCGGGCGAATCACTTCCTGGTCGGAACCTGGACTTCCGGCTCCACGGTGACGCGGCGGTCGGGTTGCAGGCAGGCAACCAGCGCCTTGGTTTTCTTGGTGCCCTTGCACTTGTTGACGGTGTCGGCATCCGGGTCGGGTTCCGATTCGCCCTTGCCCACGGTCTTGATGCGGTCGGCGGCGACGCCCTGCTTGACCAGGTAGGCCTTGACCGCCGCGGCGCGGCGCTCGGACAGTTTCCGGTTGTACTTGTCGGTGCCGATGCGGTCGGCGTGGCCGGTCACCAGCAGCAGCTCCACTTCGGGGTGGGCCTTCATGCCGGTCACGACCTTGCCGTCCAGTTCTTTCATGCCGTCGGGCCGGACCACGGCCTTGTCGAAGTCGAACAGCGTTTCGGCCTTGAATTCGGCCTTCACCGCGGGTTTTTCCGGGCCGGCGGCGGGCGCTTCGGCCTTGGGCTCCGGCTTCGGCGCCGGCACCGGTGCGGCTTCCTTCTTCACCAGCGCCGGGTCGCATTCCTCGGTGGCCATGGCGGGAGTCCAGTAGCCGGTGCGCCAGCACTCGTTGTAGTTGTCTTTTGCCACGTTGCCGCGGGAGTCGATCAGGTAGCCGGTGTTGGACGCGTTGTCGGCGGCGGCGGCGCCGACGGCGGAAACAAGGGCGATGCCCAGGGCAAGGCGTTTGGCCGAAGAGATTTTCATGCTTTTCCTTCTTGTCGTTGATTATCCGGTGAATTCGCGAGGTTTCGAGAAGCCCGCACAGTTCGGGTAGCTTATACCATGCGAATCAACCATGGCTGACGGACGCTGACATTTTGCCGACGCAGGCTGACGGAACCCCAAGAATCGGGGCCACGTGAAATTTGCCAACCGGGAATACCGGTTCGGCCCTACTCCCGCGCCACCGGTCCGGTGAACGCGTAGCCGATGCTGCGGGCGCCCTGGATGGGCTGGGCGGAGGGATACGCCTGCTCGATTTTCCGCCGCAGCCGGCTCACGGCCGCTTCGAGGCGCCGCTCGTCGTAATTGGCGGGGCTCTCGCCCAGCCCCTTGATGATGTCCCGGCGCGTGACGGCGGCGCCGGCGTTGAGGATCAGGATTTCGAGAAGTTTCTTTTCCGTCAGGGTCAGCCGAATTCGGGTTCCGGCGGGAGACGCGAGTTCCCAGCGATCCGGCGAGAAGCGCCAGCAATCCGCCGGCTCGGCCAGCGCCAGCCTGCGCTCCAGGCTCTCGATGCAGGCGATCAGCTCGACGAAATCGATCGGTTTGACGAGGTAGGTATCGGCGCCGTCCTTCAGCCCCCGGACCCGGTCGTCCAGCGCGCCCATGGCCGTCAGCATGATGATGCCGACCGAGCGCAGGAGCGGGTCGCCGCGCAATCGGCGCGCGATGGCGTAGCCGTCCTCTCCGGGGAGCCCGACATCGAGGATGACGATATCCGCGGACGCGATCCGCAGCTCGCGCGCCAGGCCCGCGCCGTCGCCGACGCCGATGGCATCGAAGCCGGCATCCGCCAGGTTGAAGACGATATCCTCGCGCAGATCGTCTTCGTCCTCCACCACCACAATTCGCACCGTAACATCCTTCCCGCTTTATTCCATCGATCTTTCGCGGCACGCGGCATGAGCCCTTCCCGGAAAGATGACTATTTTGTCATATTTCCCGAATTGAAGTATCTTGTTGCCGTGCCGTTGCGCGCCATGCGCAGCGGCATGCCGACACAATCCGCCTTTTTACCATGAAAAAAGCGGCCGTTGCTGACCGATCCTGACGCGTGCCGACGTAAATAATAAAGGAAAAGACCATGAGAATAACAAGACTCCCGTCCCTGGCGGTTTTTCTGCTGGCGTGCCTGCCCATCGCCGCGCACGCGGACGAGGCCTGGACGTACTCCGTCAAGCCGGGCGATTCGCTGATCGACATCGCGGATGGGTATCTGGCGAAACCATGGTATTGGCACAAGCTTCAAGAGCTCAATCGGGTGCCCGAGCCGAAGCGCCTGGTTCCGGGAACCACCCTGCGCATTCCGCTGGCCTGGCTGAAAAAGGAAGCCGCCGTGGCCGAGGTGGTGCGCGTGCAGGGAGACGCGCAAAGAGTTTCCGGCGGCGCCGCGCGGGCTTTGACGGCGGGCGACAAGCTGGCCGCGGGCGAAGCGATCAAGACGGCGGACGGCGCCAACGTCACGCTGCGCTTCGTGGATGGCTCGCGCCTGCTGGTGGCGCAAAACACCAGCCTGAAACTGGCCACCATGCAGGTTTTCGGCAAGACCGGCATGGCCCGCACCATGGTGGAACTAAACGGCGGCAGCGTCGAAACCCAGGTGTCACGCCAGCAGCCCCCGGCGGCGAAATACGAAATCAAGTCCGAAGCGCTCAACCTCGGCGTGCGCGGCACCGACTTCAGGGTCGGCGTCGGCGAAGGCGGCACGACGCGCAGCGAAGTGCTGGCCGGCCGGGTGATGGCGGCCGGAACGGGCAAGGGCGTGGGCCTCGATGCCGGCTTCGGCACCGTGGCCGCGCCGGGCAAAGCGCCGCTGCCCCCGGTCCGGCTGCTCGAAGCGCCGGACCTGTCCGCGACGGCCGCGCGCCAGGAGCGGCTGCCGCTGCGCTTCGGCTGGAACGCCCTGCCCGGCGCGGACCAGTACCACGCCCAGGTCTGCGCCGACCGGTCGTGCGGCCAGTTGGTGCTGGATGGCGTGTTCCAGCAGCCCGCCGCGAAATGGGGCGACCTGCCGGATGGCAAGTACGTGCTGCGGGTCAGGGGAATCGCCGCGAACGGCCTGGAAGGATGGCACGGAGAGCGCGAATTCGTCCTCAAGGCGCGCCCCGAAGCGCCGTTCGTCACGATGCCGCTGGACGGCGGCAAGGCCTATGGAACAGAAACGCCGTTCCGCTGGGCGCGGGTCGAGGATGCGCTCGGCTACCACCTCCAGCTGTCCGCCACGCCGGATTTCGCCCGACCGTTGTTCGACTTTCCCAGCATCGAGCGTAACGAGCATACCCTGGCGCTGGAACCCGGCCGGTACTACTGGCGCATCGCCAGCGTCAGGGCCGGCAACGACCAGGGCCCCTACAGCGACGTGCAAGGCTTCACCCAGCGCAAGATTCCGGAAAGCCCGTCGGTGGAGGCTCCGGCGGTGGACGAAAAAGCGCTGACTTTCCGCTGGAAGGCCGGCGAAGCGGGCCAGAAATTCCACATTCAGCTGGCGCGCGACAAGGCATTCGGCCAGATGGTATCCGACGCCGAGATCGGCGAGCCGCAGTTCAGCTTGGCCCGGCCGGAGAGCGGCATCTATTTCATGCGCATCAAGGCCATCGACAGCGACGGCTTCGCCGGCCCGTTCGGTCCGGCCCAGCAAATCAAGGTTCCCACCTTGTTCCCGGCCTGGCTGCCCTTGCTGATCCCACTCGCCTTCGCGCTGTAAGCGGAGGATGTTGGCCCCATGCCTTCGGCGATGGCGAGGTTTGTCCGCCTGATCTGGGTCTCCTGCACGTCCCTCGCGCTGGCGTGGGCGCTGAGCCTGACGCCTGGCTACCAGCGGCTGGAATGGTGGGCGCTCGATGCCCAGCAGCGCATCGCGGCGGAACGGCAAACCTTTACCGATGCGGTGATCGTCGAAATCGACGAGGCGTCGCTGCGGGAGCTCCAGCCGTTTTTCGGCGCGTGGCCGTGGCGCCGGGACGCCTATGCGCTGGCTCTCGATTACCTGGGCGACATCGGCGCCAGGAGCGTCACTTTCGACATCCTGTTTTCCGAGCCGCGCGGCGGCGAGACCGAATTCCACGATGCGCTGTCACGCAACCGCAACGCGATTCTCGCCGCAAGCGCGCTGAACCGGGCGGCGGACAACGCGGACATCGGCCGGCTGGCCGCGCTCGGATGGCCGGCGCGCCCACCGCTGCCGGCGATGCGCTGGACAGCCGCCGCGCTGCCGCTTGCCGGTTTCGCCGATCCGTCCGCCAGCGGACGCGTGGGCATGTCGTCGGTTGCCGTCGCGGCCGACGGCGTGCTCAGAAACATGCCGCTGATGCATGAAATCGGCGGCGTCCACCTTCCCTCGCTGGCGCTGGCGTCCCTGTTCCCCGGCGGTGCGCCGCAAGTCGAATTTTCGGCGGGCGCGAATAAACTGCGCATCGGCGGCCACGCCTGGCCGGTGAACGGCGACGGCGCGGTGCGGCTGCTGTTCCCGCCCAATGCCGACCCGCTGCCGATAGTGCCGTTTTCCGCCGTGGCCGCGGCCGCGCTGGGAATGCCGGGGAGAACCCTCGATCCCGCGCTGTTCGCCGGAAAAACCGTTTTCATCGGCAACACCGCGCTGTTTTCCGACCGCGTGAACACGCCGCGCGGCAACATGAACGGCGTCCATGTCATGGCCATCGCCTACGAGGGATTGTTGCATGACCTGGTGGTCAGGCCGCAAGGATGGGGCTGGGGAAGCCTGCTGCTGCTCCTCGCCGCGCTTCCCGGCGCGATCCAGCCGGCGTTGCGGCGGACGTCCGCAGCCGTTCCCATCCTGGTCGGCGCAGCCGGAGCAATGGTGTTGCTGGGCGTCAACTTCGCCCTGTTCAGGGTATTGCATCAGCAAGGCATGCTCCTGCTGCCGCTGCTGGCGGTTGCGCTGTCCACCTTGTTCGGCGTCGGCATCGCCGTGCGCGAGAAGGCCTGGCGCCGCGCCGACGACGCCATCGCCCGCGCCGACTCGGAAACGGAACTGGCGCGCAAACAGCAGCGCTTCGTCGCCATGGTATCGCACGAGTTCCGCACCCCGCTGGCGATCATCGACGCCAGCCTGCAAAGCCTCAAGCGCCTGGCGCGCCACGCGCCCGACGAAGTGCTCACGCGGCACCGCAAAATCCAGCGCGCGAACCGCCGCCTGGAGGCGCTGATCAACAATCACCTCACCGAGGATCGCCTGCGGCGCGCCGCCCACCCGCCCAGAATGGAAGCCGTCGATCTGCATGAACTGCTCGCCCGCACCGCCCGGCGGGCCGAGTGGCCCGAGCTGGAGCTGCGGACGGAGGGCCTGCATTCACGGGTGTGGGGCGACGAGGAATTGCTGCGCATCGTCTTTTCCAACCTGCTCGACAACGCCATGAAATACTCGCCCGACGGCGGCAGGATAAGCGTCGGCGGCGAAACCATGGATGGCTTCGCCGAAGTGCGCATCGCGGATTCAGGCATCGGCATCGCCGCGCATGACCTGACGCATGTCTTCGACCAGTATTTTCGCGTGCAGGGCACCAAGGCCGCGGGCTCCGGCCTCGGGCTTTATCTCGTCAGACAGATCGTCGAACTGCATGGCGGCAGCATCCGGGCCGAGAGCGCGCCGGGCCAGGGCACGCGCATGATCGTCCGCCTGCCGCTGGCGGCCGCTTCTGGCGAATAGCAAACCGCTCAATATGACAAGGCCGCGTACACGACCAATAGCCTTGTCAGACGCCGACCAAGGATTTTCCTTTGTTTTGGCCGAGGGTTTTCCCCTATAGACAGGCGTTCGCCCGTCAATTATTATTCCCGTGGAATTTATGACAAAAGGCAATAGTTAAAAAAACACGCCTATCGTCGAACGCTCCAGGGGAGAAGCAGGGGAATGAAAGCAGTCCACAAGTTCGAGCGGCGATGCCGCCTGGCGGTCTTTTTCGTG
>JAQTMN010000019.1 GCA_028714315.1 Sulfuricella sp.
GTTGCGGTACCCAGACCGCTCGTCCGTCCGTTCGTGCCGCTGTGCCCCCAACGCTTCCGTCACCTGTGCCTCCAGAATCTGGTTCAACACGGCCTCGACCAATTTCGCCAGTCCGTCTTGACCGCTCGACAGTCCTGGCAACAATTCCTTCCCTACGCTAACATCATACCCAGCCATCGCTTCCCCCTTCGGTTGATTAACGCCTTGACAACGTCATTCTACCGAACCGAGGCGATGGCTGCCTTACCCCACCGATTTACAGCAGTTTAGGGACTCAATCCAAAAAGGCACAAAACGCGCAAAAAACGCGGCACCGTGGTGGACGGTCCGCTGGTCAATCGCCACCGCCCTTCGGTGGACGTGTTGTTTCGCTCGACCGCCAAGGCGGCCGGCAAAAACGCCGTCGGCATCATCATGACCGGCATGGGCGACGATGGCGCCGCCGGCTTGCTGGAATGCACCATGCCAAGGCCTGCACCATCGCTCAGGACGAGGCTTCGTGCGTGGTGTTCGGCATGCCCAAGGAGGCGATCAGGCGCGGCGCGGTGGACAAGGTCGTTCCCTTATCCGCCATTGCGGGGGAAATCGTGAACGGCTAGGAGCGATTCTGAAAACAGAGGGATACTGGGGTAGGAGCGGTCTCCAGGCCGCGATTCCGCAAATCGCGGCCTGGAGACCGCCTCCGGCTCCCCCTCCGCAAGGAGGGAGGGCAATGATGATTGCGTCAGAACTTGTAGAGGACGCCCACCGAAGCCAGGTCGAGATCGCCCTTGGTGGTGCTGTTGTCGCCGACGCCGTTGAACCGCTCCCATTCCACGCGCACGCCCAGATTCCGGGTGAAATCGTAGCCGGCACCGACGCCGTAGGTCCAATCGTTCGTGGTATGGCTGTTGGAAACGCCGGCACCATTCAGTTCGGTCTTGATGGTGTAGGCGCCGAGCTTGCCGAAGATCGAGAAATTCTGGAACGGGAGGATCCCCACGGCATCGATGTAGCCGCTATTCGAGGTCTTCAGGTCGCCGTTCCCGGCCGCCGAACTGAAGTTGAATTTGCCGAAATCGACGTAGCCCGCCTCGACCGCGATATTTGGGGAAAACTGGTAGCCGAGAAAGGCCTTCCAGCCGGTATCCGTGTCATCCACCGAACCGCCGGTAGTGCCGATCGCGCTGTTGATGTCGCCGCCGCCGACCTCGGTCTTCGACTGTCCGCCGCTGAGGCCGACGTACCACGCCGCGCTCGTGCCCCAATCGGTCGCCGCCATCGAGGAAGCGACCGCGCCCGCGGTCAGACCCAAAGCCAAGCCGACTGAAACCAGTAATTTCACTTTCATTTGTTTCTCCTTCACTAAACATCGACATAAAAAAATCCGGCACTGACGGTGCCGCCAATTAAGCGTTCTTATCGAATAGTTATAGCTCAGGTTATTTATAGTTCAAGAATCGCGGCCGGACAGGTTCGGCTCGAATAAAGCCCAGGCATTTGTGAAAAAACGAAACCCCCACCACAAAGGCGCAGAGACGAAGGGATCGCAAAGAAAACACCATTCGACTAGCAGGCTGTCGGACTTGAAGAATCGAAGCGAAAATTCGGCTGGGCGCCGCCCCGAATCATGAAACACGCCATGACCGTTAACCCAGATAATCCATTAGGACGCGAGATGACGACGAGGCGTTTTGCGAGGCAGTTTCGTTGCTTGGGAGGAGTCCCATGGTTGTTCCATGGGCGACGAGCAAGCGGCGAAAATGGCCGCAAAACGGCCGCCAGCACTCGCGTAGGCCCGTGGGGCCGCCTAATGGATTATCTGGGTTTAAGTCCGACATGCTCCTAGGCTGGCAAACCACGCCAGCCAAGTCGATGGTTATCCCGTGGGCGGGAGAGGGGAAACGCGGTTGGGGCGGCTGTTCCTGGAGTGGCGTGAATGGCTCTACGGGGTTCGGGATTCCGGACCTTGGCGGGCACGGCTGAAACCGTACCCACTACGATATATCAGCGTTATCAGGACTCGCTCACCACGACCCGATTGCGGCCGCTCTCCTTGGCCTGGTACAGGGCGGCATCGGCCAGGTTGACCAGCGACAGCGGGGAATCGCCGGTCGGTACGGCCGAGGCGAGGCCGATACTGATGGTCACGCAGGAGGCGATGTCGGAGCCTTGATGCGGAATGTTGAGCGCCTCGACGTTCCGGCGGATTTCCTCGGCCAGCAGGCTGGCGCCGCTGGCCGGTGTTTCCGGCAGGATCACCACGAATTCCTCGCCGCCGTAGCGGGAAGCCTGGTCGGCCGGGCGCATCGCGCTTTTCTGGATGATCGCGGCGACCTTGCGCAGCACTTCGTCGCCCTTCAGGTGGCCGTAGCTGTCGTTGTACAGTTTGAAATAGTCGATATCGAGCATCATCACCGACAGCGGCAGGTTGTTGCGCGCCGCGCGTTTCCATTCGATGTGCAGGCTCTCGTCGAAATGGCGCCGGTTGGCGAGCCCGGTCAGGCCGTCGAAATTGACCAGGCGCAGCAGTTCCAGGTTGGTGTCCGCCAGCTTTTTCTGGCTCTCGCGCAAGGCCCGGTAGGCCTCGTCGCGTTGCAGCTTCATGATGTAGGCGTTGGAGTGGTAGCGGATGCGGGCAAGCATCTCGATGCGGTCCGGCAGCTTGATCAGGTAATCGTTGGCGCCGGCGTCGAAAGCGTCGGCCTTGACCGTGGCCTCGCCGCGGGAGGACAGCACGATCACCGGCACGTCGCGGATCTGGGGATTGGCGCGGAAGTAGCGCAGCAGCGCCAAGCCATCGACATCGGGCATCATCAGGTCGAGCAAAATCACCGTAGGGCGAATTTCGAGCGCGGTGGGGATAGCCTGGTCGGGATTGGAGCAATAATGGAAATTGATCTCGCGGTCGCCTTCCAGCTGCTGGCGGATCGCCTCGGCGACGAAAGACTGGTCGTCCACCAGCATGACGATGATGGGGTACCGGGGATAACCCTGCCCATCGCTTGGTATGTCGTTCGCTTCAGCCATATCCCCCCCTGTTACAACGCGCCGCGAGCCGTGGCGGCAGGATCGCGGCTACCGCCGCCCGTTAGTTTAGCGTTCTTTTCGACGAACCGGACGAGTGCGTCCGCAATCTTTTCCGGCGGCAGGATCTCCTTCGCCGCCGCCAATTCCGCCGCCGCCTTGGGCATGCCGTAGACCGCGCAGCTCGCCTGGTCCTGCGCCAGCGTGTACCAGCCTGCCTGGCGCAGCCGCAACAGCCCGCGCGCACCGTCCCGGCCCATGCCGGTAAGCAGCACCGCCGCGGAACGGTCGCCTTTGCATTGCAGGATGCTTTCGAAGAACACGTCCACCGACGGGCGATAGGGATACTCCCTCGGCGTCGGCGTATAGCGCAGGGTATGCGCCGGCGTCAGCACCAGGTGGTCGTTGGTGGCCGCGACCAGCACCGTGCCGACCTCCGGCCGTTCGCCCTCGCGCGCCATGCGCACCGGCAGCGCGCATTGGCGGGAGAGCCAGGTCACCAGATTGGGCGTGAACTGCGCATCCACATGCTGGATGATCACCAGCGCCGCGGGCAGGTCGGCGGGCAGGCGGGAGAGGATGGCGGCAAGCGCGTTCGGGCCGCCGGTGGAGGCGCCGATGGCGATCAGGCTTTCCCGGCTGGGGTGCACCTGCAAAGATGGCGCGGGGCGGCGGCGCAGAGCGGGCTTGGCGGGACCGACCAGGCGGGCGATATTCTCCACCTTCTTCAGCAGCGGCTGGATGCCTTCATTGCCCATGCCGATTCCCAGCGTCGGCGTGTTGACGGCGTCGAGCGCGCCGACCGCCATGGCCTCGAACACCCGTGCCGCGCTGTCGTTGACGTCGGTGGTGACCACCACCACCGCGCAGGGGGATTTTTTCATGATCTGGCGGGTGGTTTCGACGCCGTCCATGACCGGCATGTAGATATCCATCAGCACCAGGTCGGGGGTATCGGCGGCGCATTTCTCCACCGCCTCGGCGCCGTTGCTGGCGACCCAGGCGATCTCGTGCTCGGGGGCCGCGGCCAGCGCGCGGCGCATCGCCTCGACGGCGATGTTGGAATCGTTGACGATGGCAATTCTCACTGTGCTGCTTCTCCGATCAGGTCCACGACCGCTTCCAGCAGGGCTTCGTCATGGAAACTTCCCTTGGTGAAATAATAGTTGGCGCCGGCTTCCAGGCCGCGGCGGCGGTCTTCTTCGCGGTCCTTGTAGGAAACGATCATGATCGGCAGGTTTTTCAGCCCCTGATCCTTGCGGATCATCGCGACCAGCTCGATGCCGTTCATCCGCGGCATGTCGATATCGCTCACCACCAGATCGTAGCTGCCGGTGCGCACCGCGTTCCAGCCGTCCATGCCGTCCACCGCCACGTCCACCAGATAGCCGCTGTTTTCCAGCAGCTTGCGCTCGACCTCGCGCACCGTGAAGGAATCATCCACCACCAGCACCCGCTTGGCCGCCGCGCCGGTTCGGGCGTGGGATTGCTCCATCTTGTCGAGGCGCCCGGCGGACACCAGCTTGTCGATCGAGCGCACCAGGTCGTCCACGTCCACGATCAGGGCGGGCTCGCCGTTCTCCATCAGGGTGGCGGCGCTGATATCCTTGATCTTGCCAAGGCGCGGGTCGAGCGCCTGAACCACCAGGCTGCGTTCGCCGAGAAAGCGGTCCACCACCACGCCGAAGCGGTTGTGGCGATCGCTGATCACCACCACCGCGTAGCTCGCCTCCGCCGCCTCGCCCGGCGCCGCCAGGCCGAACGCCTGGTACGCGGCCACCAGCCCGATGCGCTCGCCGTCGAGCAGGAAATATTCGCGATCCTCCAGCGAAAAAATCTCCGCCTCGCCCAGCTTCAGGGTGCGGTCGATGCGCGCCAGCGGGAAGGCGTAGGGCTCGCCCGAGATGCTCGCGAGCAACCCCTGCACCACCGACAGGGTGAGCGGCAGCTGAAGCTGGAAGCGGGTACCGCGCCCCGCCTCGCTGGACGTCTTGATCGAGCCGCGCACCTGCTGGATGGCGGACAGCACCACGTCGAGGCCGACGCCGCGGCCGGAAATCTCGGTCACCTCGCCCTTCATGGAAAATTTCGGCAGGAACAGGAATTCGAGCAATTCGTTCTCGCTCATGCCCGCCACCAGATCCGCAGTGCTGAGTTTGCGTTCCACCACGGTCCGGCGCAGCCGCTCCAGCGGCACGCCCATGCCGTCGTCGGCGACGGTGATGATCAGCATGCCGGCGCTATGGTGCGCCTCCAGCCTGACCACGCCCTCGGCCGGCTTGCCCAGGGCGAGCCGCTCTTCCCGGCTTTCGATGCCATGGTCCACGGCGTTGGTCAGCAAATGGTTTAGCGGCGCCTCGATCTGCTCCAGGATGTCGCGGTCCACCAGGGTTTCCAGCCCGCTGATTTCGAGCCTGACTTCCTTGCCCAGCGAGCGCGCCAGGTCGCGCACCCTGCGCGGCATCCCGCTCACCCCTTCGGAAAACGGGCGCATCCGGCTGGCGCTGGCTTCGTGATAAATCTGCTGGGCGAGATAGGTGGTGCGGCGGTCGAACTGGTCCAGCTGCGCCAGCTGTTCCGCCAGTGTCTTGCGGCATTCCAGCGCCAGCTGCTGCGCCTGGCGCAGGTACTCGGCGCTGCGCTCGTTGATTTCGGTCACGCGCAGGGTTTCATGGAGATGGTCGAGCACGGTTCCCAGCTCGGCCTGGCGCCGCTTGAGCCGCAACAGCGAGTCGGCGAAGGGATGCAGCCGCCGCGTTTCCACCAGCGCTTCGCCGGCCAGCCCCATCAGCTCGTCGAGGTTGGCCGCGTTGACCCGCAGCACGCGCTGTCCAGTGCCTTCGTCGCGCTCGGGCCGGGCGGGCTCGACGGCGGCGACGACGGCCGGCGCCGGTTCCGGTTCGCTGCCCGCTTCTTCCGCGGCGAGGATGGCGCGGACCGCGGCGGCGAGGGCGTCCACCGCGCCCCGCCGGGTCGAAGCCAGGCCGGCGACGATCTCTTCCTCCGCCAGGCAGGACAGCTGGATCAACATGTCCACGCCCTTCAGCAGCGCATCGATGTGATGCGCGCCGAGGGTGACATCCTTGTTCTGCGCGGCGACGAAAACGTCTTCCAGGGCGTGCGCCATCGTCACCGCAAGCGGATGGTTGACGATGCGCGCGGCGCCCTTGATCGAGTGCGCCGCGCGCATCAAAGGCTCAAGCAGGCTAATGCTGCGCGGGTTGCGCTCCAGTTCGAGCAGTTTGCTGGAAAGCACCCCGGCCTGGTTTTCCACCTCGACCTGGAACAATTCCAGCATCGAGCCCGGCGTGAATTTTCCTTCGCCGCCGCTCATGCCAGGCTCCGGGAGAAGGCGTAAAGCAGCAGTTCGTGGTCGAGCAGGCCGACGTTCCTGTCGCCGAGCCGGAGCGCGCCGGCGCTGTATTTGGTCAGTGCGCCGGACAGCGTGGCCGGCAGGCTTTCCAGCTCTTTCGCTGCATAGCGGTGGGTGCCGAGCACTTCATCGGCGGCGAAAACGAAACGGTGCTGTTCATTATGCACGACCAGCATGCGCGGATAGATGCTGCGATGCTCTTTCTTCAGCGCCGCGCCGCCGCCCGCCGCGATGCCGAGCAGTTCGGCGATATCGACGGCCAGTTGCAGCTTGCCGCGAATGTTCACCAGGCCGAGCAGGATCGGCGAGGAACGGTGCGGCAGCCCGTGCACCGCGCGCAGCTCGACGATTTCATCCACCAGCCCGGCCGGCACCGCCAGCCATTCCCGGCCGATACGGAACACCACCGCCGCCAGCCCGGTCCTGGCGTGGGCCTGCTTGCGGCTGGCGACGATCTCGGTCCATTCCGCCTGGTAGCCGGCGGGCAGCGCCCGCGCATGCAGCATGCGCCCCGCCGCCTGGTACACATCGCAGTTGTAGCAATGGGTGAACTGGACGAGCTTGGGGCAGCGCGGCGTTTCGCGGCCCCAGACGCCGATCCGGTTCCAGCAGTCGTGGATGTGCAATTCGGCGGTGGCGCTCATTTTACGAACGGCATTTCAACCACGGAGAACACGGAGCGCACGGAGAAAAGCGGGGCGCCGGCGTCGCTAGCGTGAAACTCGCTGTTGTGGGTAAGGCTTCAGCCGTACAAGTCAGGCTGAAGCCTGACCCACAGGTCGCCATTTTCATAATCCGGGGCGGCGATTCGCCATGACCGTTAGGCAATACACTGATTTTTCCTCCGTGAACTCCGAGTTCTCCATGGCTGATTGTTTTTTTTAGGTTCATTTATTCCCCCGCCGCTGCTGTGCCCGCTGGGCCCGCTGTCTGAGCTGGGCGGCGGTGCGGACCTCGCCCTGGCGTTCCGCCAGCAGCGCGAGCTGGACCAGCGCCTCGTAATGGTTCGGTTCCAGGTACACCGCCTTGCCGAAGAATTCCCTGGCGTTTTCCGCGTCGGCCCCGGCGTCGTGCACCAGGCCGAGCAGGTAATAGGCCTGGGCGGAAGCGCCCTGTTCGCGCAGGAAAGCCTCGCACTGCACCGCCGCCTCGGCCAGGCGGCCCTGGTCGGCGAGACGCTGAGCCTGTTCCAGCGCATTGCCGGCAGGCGGCTCTTTGCTGACGACGGCCACCGGCGGACGCAAGCGCGCCGCCGGTTTTTCCGGCTGCCGCGGCATTTCCCGGCGCCCTTCGCCTCTTGCCCTGCTCGGCTGGGCTTTTCCCTGGGCCGGCAACGCGCTTTTCTTGCAGTAGGCGAAGGCATGCGGCGACGCCACGGAAACGAACCACTTTTCCAGCACCGGCGCGCTTTCCGCATGGCCGACGAAAAGCACGCCGCGCGGCAGCAGCAGCCGTTCGAGCACCGACAAGGCCCGCTCGCGGTTCTGGTCGTCGAAATAGATCAGCAGGTTGCGGCAGAAAATCACGTCGTAGGCGCCGCGCAGCAGGGAAAAATCGTCGCCCAGCAGGTTGCCTTGGGAAAAGTTGACCCGCTTGCGCACCGCTTCATGCAGCAGCCAGCCGTGCGGCGTGGCGGTGAAATAGCGCTCCTGCAACCCCGGATAAGCGCCGCGGAACGAGTTCCGACCATAGACGGCGCGCCGCGCCTTGGCCAGGGCGACGTTGCTGATGTCCACCCCGTCCACCGAAATGCGTTCGGGCGGGAGCCCGGCGTCGAGCAGCGCCATCACCGCCGAATAGGGCTCCTCGCCGCTGGAACAGGGCACGCTGAGCAAACGCAGGGGACGTTCCGGATTGGCGGCGAGCCATTCTTCCATGACGAAGCGCTGCAACGCCTCGAATGGCTTGCCGTCGCGGAAGAACCAGGTTTCCGGCACGACCAGCTCTTCGACCAGCTGCGCCAGCTCCAGCGGCGACGCACGCAGGTAAACCAGGTAGCTCGACGGATCGCGCTGGCCGCACTGGCTCATGCGCTTCCGGACCGCGCGGCCGACGGCGGATTCGCTGAGTGCGGCGGCATCGAACCCCATCGCCCGATGCAGCATCTCGGCAATCTCCGGCGGCGGGGTCACCGGCCCTCCCGAAACAGCATGGCGACGACTTCCGGCGTCAGCAGTTCGTCCACCTCCACCAGCTGCACCAGTTCGCCGGAGCTGATCGTCACCTTGCCGAGCCAGGGTACACTTTCCGCCTGGATGCCGGGCGCCTGCAGGTCGGCTTCGCGGATAGTCGCGGTTTGGGTGGCTTGCTCGGCGAGCAGGCCGAGCGGTTTGACGCCGCCGCTGTCGAGGATGTAATTGACCACGATCATGCGGGTGCTGAGCAGCAGCCGGCAGGGCACGCCCAGCGCCAGCGCGGAGATATCCAGCACGGGAATCGACATGCCGCGGAAATTGCACAGGCCGGCGACGTAATCCGGCACCGCGGGGATTTTCTTCAGCTTGAGCACCGGCGTGACCTCGAACACCTCCGCCGCCGGCAGGGCGTAGCGGTCGTCACCGATGGAAAACAGCATGGCCAGCATGGCGTGGATCAGGCCGTTACCCTGAAGTGCGAAACCCCGCTTTGCAGGTTGTGCGCGGCACCGTTGAGCAGGTCGATGGACTGCCGGGTGTTGCGCAGCGATTCGGCGGTCTGCTGCATGGATTCGTTGAACTGCATCATGGTCTGCATGATCTGCTCGGCGCCGCCGGACTGCGCCTGCATGCCCTGGTAGATGGTGTCGAAGCGCGGCGCCAGATTCTGCACCTGGTCGATGACGGTGCCCAGCTGGCCGGAGATCTGCTTGACGTCGTCCACGTTGCGGCGGATTTCCTCGGAAAACTTGTCCATGCTCATCACGCCCGCCGACACCGCGGACTGCATTTCCTTCAGCATCTGCTCGATATCCCAGGTGGCGACGGCGGTCTGGTCGGCAAGGCGGCGGATTTCCGTCGCCACCACCGAGAAGCCCTTGCCGTATTCGCCGGCCTTTTCCGCCTCGATCGCGGCGTTGAGCGAGAGCAGGTTGGTCTGGTCGGCCACCTTGGTGATGGTGGACACCACTGAATTGATGTTGCCCGCCTTCTCGTTCATCACCGCCAGCTTGGCGACGATCGACCCGGACGCATCCACCAGGCGGCTCATGGTCTGTTCCATGCGCGCCAGCCCGCCCTGCCCTTCCGCCGCGCGGTGGGCGGTTTCCTCGGCGATGTGGATCGCCTCGTCCATGGTTTTCACCAGCTCGCGCGCGGTGGCGGAAATTTCCTTGGTGGAGGCGGCGATCTCGTTGGAAGAGGCGGCCTGTTCAGTCATCGTCGCCTCCTGCTGACGCGCCGTCGCGGCGATTTCCGTGGCGGACGAAGTCACCAGGATGCCGGCTTCCTGCACCTTGGCGAGCAGGGCGGCGAGCTTGTCGATGGTGTGCTGCAAGCCCGATGCCAGCTGCCCGATGCTGTCGTCGCCGTCGAAACCGATTTGCGCGGTCAGGTCGCCATCGCGCACCTGCATCACCGCTTCGAGCAGGACGTCCACCTTGTCCTTGAGCACGATGTTGAACTTGACCAGCGACTCCTCGGCCTCTTTGCGCGCGGTGATGTCCTCGATCATGCCGACGAAGAAATTCTTGCCGTCGAGCCTGACTTCGCTCACCAGCAGTTTGATCGGAAAAACTTCCCCGTTCTTGCGCTGCCCGGTCACTTCCCGTCCGACGCCGAGGATTTTACGTTCCCCGGTGCGCCGGTAATTGTCCAGGTAACCGTCGTGGCCTTCGCGATAGGGACTGGGCATCAGCAAGCTGACGTTGTGGCCGACCATCTCGGCGACGGAATAGCCGAACAGGTTGCACACCGCCGGGTTGACGGTTTCGACGATGCCATTGGGCGCGATGGTGATGATGCCGAGCATGGCGGTATTCTGCACCGCCTCCATCCGCGCCTGGTTCTCGTTGATTTCGGCGACGTGCTCGTCCAGCTTCTGCGCCATGTGGTTGAACGCCGCGGCGACCTGGCCGATTTCGTTTTCGCTCGGGTTGTCGACGCGCGCCGAAGTCTCGCCGGCGGCGAGCCGGCCGGTCGCGGCCACGATCTCGTCCAGCGGACGCCCGACGGCGCGGATCACCAGGAAGCCGGCAAAAAGGATGATGCCGAGGCCGAACAGTCCGGTCAGGATCAGACGCCCGCGCGCCGTGACGAAACGCGTCTGGTTGTCGGAAAACTCGTTCCGGCTGTGTTTGTTGCCCAATTCGGTGAGCGCATCCGCGCTGGTCTTCATGCGGTTGAATGCCGCCGCCGCGGTGTCGTGGTAAATCGACGCCGCCTGCTCCCGCTTGCCGGCGCGCAACGCGGCCAGTGCCGGCCACAGCCCCGCATCGAGCCACCTGGCGCGGGCCGCGTCGAAATCCTTGGCCAGCTCCTTTTCCTCGTCGGTGCGCAGCGAGCCGCGGAAAATCTTCCATTCCCGGTCGATCAGCGCAACGTTCTTCTCCGCCGCCTCGGTGCCGGCCGTGGCGGCCTCGGCCGAAGCCGCGCCCGCCAGGAGTTCGGTGAACATCACCCGGTTGTCGAGCAGGGCTTCGTTGACGCCGGCAAGGCTGGCGAGGGGAACGAAGCTCTCCTGATACAGGCGCCCCGCCGACTCGTTGGTGCGGTTGAGGGCATCGAGGGCGCCCACCGCCATGCCGATGAGCAGCACCGCGGTAAACCCCATGATGGCAAACAACTGGGTTTTTATTTTCAGGTTTTTCATCGCGCCTACCCTCATATTTTTTCGTTTCCCGCCGGAGAAAGCAGTCCATCGGCAACCTTAACCCAGCCCCTCCAAAAAATCCAGCGGCACGCCGCTGTGGTGGCCTCGCTGCCGGTGCGCGGGACCGTCCCTGGTACCTTTGCTGGTGAGGTTAAATCCTGAAGTCTCGCGCACCGGCCAGGTGCGCCATCACCCGGGTCGCCATGTCGTGAAGCGGGACCACCTCGTCCACGCCGCCGGCGAGGATCGCTTCCCTGGGCATGCCGAAGACGACGCAGCTCGCCTCGTTCTGGGCGAAGTTGTAAGCGCCGGCCCGTTTCATTTCCAGCATGCCCTGCGCGCCGTCCTTGCCCATGCCGGTCAGGATCACTCCGATCGCATTCTTCCCCGCCTCGTTCGCGGCGGAACGGAACAGCACGTCCACCGAGGGTCGATGCCGGTTGACCGGCGGGCCGTCGGACAGCTCGCAGACGTAGCTCGCGCCGCTGCGCTTGATCAGCAAGTGGGAATGGCCCGGCGCGACATAGGCATGGCCGGGCAGGATACGGTCGCCGCTTTCGGCTTCCTTTACCGAAATTTTGCACAGCTTGTCGAGGCGCTGCGCAAACGACAGGGTGAAGGCTTCAGGCATGTGCTGCGCGATGACGATGCCGGGGGAGTCCGGCGGGAAGTTGACCAGGAATTCCTTGATGGCCTCGGTGCCCCCGGTGGAGGCGCCGACGACGATCAGCTTTCCTGTCGAAGCGATCGGAGCAGGCAGGGAGGGCAGGATCGCATCGGCCGTCAGGCTCTGCTGCATCGAGCCGGATGTCGGGCGGGGTTTGGGGCCTGCCCCCGGTCGATCTTCCGTCATGATCATGCGCCGCGATGCGCGCGGAGCCTGGCCTCGGGGGCCAGTTCATAGACGGTTTTGCCGCGCGACCGGAACAGGTCGCCGGCATGGTAAAAACTCTCGGAATGTCCGGCGAACAGCAATCCCTCCGGACGCAGCAAGGGGACGAATTTCTGCAGCACTTTGTATTGGGTCGGCTTGTCGAAGTAGATCATCACGTTGCGGCAAAAAATCGCGTCGAATGGCCCGCGCATCGGCCAGGATTCGTCGAGCAGATTGATCTGGCGGAAAGTGATCATGTCGCGCAATTCCTGGCGCACGCGGGCATGGCCTTCCCGGACCCCGGGCCCCTTGAGGAAAAAACGCCGCACCGCCTCGTCCGGCATTTTTTCCAGCCGTTCCAGGGGATATTCGCCTTCCCGCGCCTTCTGCAGCACACTGGTATCCAGGTCCGTGGCCAGGATATGGACGGGCGGCGTGAAGCTGCCGAACAAGTCCACCATGGTCATGGCCATCGAATAAGGCTCTTCGCCGGTGGATGCCGCGGAGCACCAGAGCGCGACCGGGCGGTGCCCCAGCTTGCCGACGTGCTCGGCGAGGAGCGGAAAATGATGCGGCTCGCGAAAGAAGGCCGTGAGGTTGGTGGTGAGGGAATTGGTGAAGGCTTCCAGTTCCACCTGGTCGCCCCGCTCCAGACGCGACAGGTATTCCGCGAACGTGCGCAGGCCGGTCGCGCGCAGGCGCCGCGCCAGGCGGCTGTAGACCATGTCCTGCTTGGCGACCGAAAGGGAAATGCCGGCCCGTTCGTGGATCAGCTTGCGGATACGCTCGAAATCCTGCCCGGTAAAATGGAATTCGCGCGCGACCGCGCCGTTAGTAATGTCGGACATTTTTTAGTTCCGGGTCCCGAATCCGAGTGCCAAATCCGGTGCGGGCAACAAAAACCCGGCAGGTCGCCGACCTGCCGGGTTTTTGTTCGCGCTTTCAGACCCAGGCCATCTCTCAGAACGGAATGTCGTCTTCAAAATTGTCGAAATCGCCGCCGCTCTTGGCCGGCTTCGACGCGCCGCCGCTGGCTGCGGGCTTGTCCACCACTTCGAAGCTGTTGCCACCGCCGCTGCGGCCGCCGAGCATCTGCATGCGGTCGGCGACGATCTCGGTGGTGTAGCGTTCCTGGCCGTCCTTGTCTTGCCATTTGCGGGTTTGCAGGCGACCTTCGACATAAACCTGGCTGCCCTTTTTCAGGTACTCGCCGGCAATTTCGGCGAGTTTGCCGAACATCGAAATCCGGTGCCACTCCGTCTTTTCCTGCTTTTCGCCGTTCTTGTCCTTCCAGCTATCGGTGGTGGCGATGCTGAAATTGCAGATCGCGTCCCCCGACGGCATGTAGCGCATCTCGGGATCCCTTCCCAGGTTGCCGATAATAATTGCCTTGTTCACCGATGCCATTTCACGCTCCTCCCTCGATTAATTTCTCAATGCCTTCCTCGTCCCATCCCGCCATTTCCACCTTGAGGTAGGCGGCGCCCTCGGCGGCATCGACCGCCGCCTCGACCACGCCGGACAACCCGATAAGCCGCTGCGCCAACGTGCGCGCCGCCTCGGCGGTAATGGGCTGGTCGATATGGTACATCCTGGTGCGCACGGCAGGCGGCGTTTTCATGCTGGCCGCCAGCACCAGCCACAGCGCGCTCAATGCCCCGCCGAACGCGAACACGGCCCACTGGCCGGCGTAGTGGGACAGCAACCCGCCCGCCAAGCCGCCGGTGAACAGGCCGAGCGACTGGGAAGTATTATACACACCCATCGCGGTGCCTTTCGCCCTTGCCGGCGCGATCTTGGAGATCAGCGAGGGCAGGCTCGCTTCGAGGATGTTGAAGGCGATGAAGAACAGCAGGAGCATCGCGACGATCCCCCAGAAGTTGTCGATCAACGCCGTCAGCAGCAGTTGCGACGTGAGCAGCAGCGCCACGGCACCGATAAAAACCGGCTTGAGCTTGGCCTTCTTTTCGCCGTAGATGATCGCCGGCACCATCAGGGTGAACGCCGCCAGCATCACCGGCAGGTAGATTTTCCAGTGCTGCGCTTCCGCCATCCCGCCGCTCTCCTTGAGGGCGAAGGGGATCACCACGAACATGGCCATCTGCGCGGCATGCAGGGCGAAAATCCCGAAATTCAGGCGCAGCAGCTGGCCGTGGTGCAGCACGTCGGAAAGCCGGGCGGGGGCCATTTCCGCGTCGGAGTGGAAATGGCTGGCCTTGGGATCGGGGATGACGGCATAAACCACGCCGAACGCCGCCAGCGCCAGCCCCCCGGTGAGCGCGAAGATGCCCGGCACGCCGATCACCTGGTACAGCGCCGGGCCGAGCACCATCGAGGCGGCGAACGCCAGGCCGATGGTGGAGCCGATCATCGCCATCGCCTTGGTGCGGTGCTCTTCGCGGGTCAGGTCGGCGAGCAGCGCGGTCACCGCGGCGGAAATCGCGCCCGCCCCCTGAATCGAGCGGCCCACGATCACCATGTAGATGTTGCCGGCCGCCGCAGCGACGAAGCTGCCGACCGCGAACAGCAGCAGGCCGAAATAGATCACCCGCTTGCGCCCCCAGCGGTCGGACGCCATGCCGAACGGCAATTGCAGCATGGCCTGGGTGAGGCCATAGGCGCCGAGCGCGAGGCCGACCAGGGTTTGGTTGTCGCCGCCGGGCAAGGTGTGGGCATAAATGGCGAACACCGGCAAGATCATGAACATGCCCAACATCCTGAGGCCAAAAATCCCGGCCAACCCCGCGCTGGCGCGAACTTCGGTGGGAGTCATCTTGTCGGACACATGCATATTATTTGAGTATGAGGGGCGAAATTGCGTATATTAGCAGGTTGCGTTTTATTGTTGAGTACTAAATGGACTTGATCAAAATCCGCGGTGCGCGCACCCACAACCTGAAAAACGTCAGCCTGGACATCCCCCGCAACCGGCTGGTGGTGATTACCGGCCTGTCCGGCTCGGGCAAGTCCTCGCTGGCCTTCGACACGCTCTACGCGGAGGGGCAGCGCCGCTACGTCGAGTCGCTTTCGGCCTATGCGCGCCAATTCCTGCAATTGATGGAAAAGCCCGACGTGGACCTGATCGAGGGCTTGAGCCCGGCGATTTCCATCGAGCAGAAGGCGACCAGCCACAACCCGCGCTCGACCGTCGGCACGGTGACGGAAATTCACGACTACCTGCGCCTGCTCTATGCCCGCGTCGGCGATCCCTATTGCCCGGAGCACCATATCCGGCTCTCGGCCCAGAGCGTTTCGCAGATGGTGGACGCGGTGCTGGCGCTCCCCGAAGACTCCAAACTGATGATCCTGTCGCCCACGGTGGTGGGCCGCAAGGGCGAGCAGGCCGACTTGTTCGACGAGCTGCGCGCGCAGGGATTCGTGCGCCTGCGGATCGATGGCGTGGTGCATGAAATCGACGCCCTGCCCAAGCTCGACAAGAACAAGAAGCACACGGTCGATATCGTGGTGGATCGCCTGAAAATCAGAGCCGACGCCAAGCAGCGCCTGGCAGAATCGTTCGAGACCGCGCTGCGGCACTCCGACGGCAAGGCGCTGGCGGTGGAAATGGAGTCGGGCAAAGAGCATCTGTTTTCCGCCAAGTTCGCCTGCCCGGTTTGCAGCTATTCCCTGCCGGAGCTGGAACCCCGGCTGTTTTCCTTCAACAACCCGATGGGCGCCTGTCCCAAGTGCGACGGCCTCGGCCAGATCAGCTTTTTCGACCCCAAGCGCATCGTCGCCTTTCCCCACCTGGGCTTGGCGTCCGGCGCGGTCAAAGGCTGGGACAAGCGCAACCAGTTCTATTTCCAGATGCTGCAAAGCCTCTCGCTGCATTACGGCTTCGACCTGGAAACGCCGTTCGAGCAACTGGCGGAGCCGGTCCAGCACGTCATCCTGCACGGCAGCGGCAAGGAGCCGATCCGCTTCCAGTACCTGGGAGAAAAAGGCGGCATGCAGGCGCGCAGCCACTCGTTCGAGGGCATCATCACCAACTTCGAACGGCGCTATCGCGAGACCGACTCCTCGGCAGTGCGCGAGGAACTGGCGAAATACATCAACTACCGCGTCTGCCCCGAGTGCGAGGGCACCCGCCTACGCCGCGAGGCCCGCCACGTCCTGGTCGGCGGCAAGGCGCTGTATGAAATCGGGCGCGTGCCGTTGAAACAGACTTACGATTTTTTCACCCAGCTGGAATTCGACGGCCAGAAGCAGGCCATCGCCGAGCGCATCATCAAGGAAATCGCCGCGCGCGTGGGATTCCTCAACGATGTCGGCCTGGATTACCTGTCGCTCGACCGTTCCGCCGACACCCTTTCCGGCGGCGAGGCGCAGCGCATCCGCCTGGCGAGCCAGATCGGCTCCGGCCTGACCGGCGTGATGTACGTGCTGGACGAGCCCTCGATCGGCCTGCATCAGCGCGACAACGACCGCCTGCTCGCCACCCTCCGGCATCTGCGCGACATCGGCAACACCGTGATCGTGGTGGAGCACGACACCGACGCGATCCTCACGGCGGATTACGTGGTGGACATCGGCCCCGGCGCCGGCGTGCATGGCGGCAGTGTCGTGGCGGAAGGCACGCCGGCCGAAATCAAGGCCAATCCCGCTTCGCTCACCGGCTTGTATTTGTCCGGCCAGCGCAGCATCGCCCTGCCGCGGACGCGCCAGGCGCCCGACCCCAAGCGCATGCTGCGGCTGACCGGCGCCGGCGGCAACAACCTGAAAAACGCTACGCTCGACCTGCCCGTCGGGCTGTTCGTGAGCATCACCGGCGTCTCCGGCTCAGGCAAATCCACCCTGATCAACGATACCCTGTACCGCGCCGTGGCGCGCCATCTCTATGGCTCCTCGACCGAGCCCGCACCTTACGACGAGCTGCACGGCCTGGAGTTCTTCGACAAGGTGATCGACGTGGACCAGAGCCCGATCGGCCGCACGCCGCGCTCCAATCCGGCCACCTACACCGGCCTGTTCACGCCGATCCGCGAGCTGTTCGCCGGCGTGCCCCAGGCGCGCGAACGCGGCTACGGGCCGGGGCGCTTTTCGTTCAACGTCAAGGGCGGGCGCTGCGAGGCGTGCGAGGGCGACGGCGTGATCAAGGTGGAGATGCACTTCCTGCCGGACATCTACGTGCCCTGCGACGTGTGCCACGGCAGGCGCTACAACCGCGAGACCCTGGAAATCCAGTACAAGGGCAAGAATATCCACGAAATCCTGGAAATGACCGTGGAGCAGGCGCACGAATTTTTCAGCCCGGTGCCGGTGGTGGCGCGCAAGCTGTCCACCCTGCTCGACGTCGGCCTCGGCTACATCACATTGGGGCAGAGCGCGACCACCCTGTCCGGCGGCGAGGCGCAGCGTGTCAAATTGTCGCTGGAATTGTCCAAGCGCGACACCGGCCGCACACTTTACATTCTGGACGAACCCACCACCGGCCTGCACTTCCATGACATCGGCCTGCTTCTTACCGTGTTGCATCGCCTGCGCGACAACGGCAATACCGTGGTGGTGATCGAGCATAACCTCGACGTGATCAAAACCGCCGACTGGGTCATCGACCTTGGCCCGGAAGGCGGCGACGGCGGCGGGCGCATCATCGCCGAAGGCGCGCCGGAGGCGGTGGCGGCGAATCCGGCAAGCCATACCGGACGCTATCTGCGGGAGGTTCTGGGCGGCGCTTGAATGGCGGTTGGTGTGCTATACCTTAAATCTTCTATGTCGAAGAATAATGAAAGGAAGCCGCCATGCACTTGCCGCGCCAGATACCGCTCCTTGCGTTCCTCCTGCTCGCTCCCGCCGCCTTCGCCGCGGAGCCGTCGATCAAGATCATTTCCCCGGCGGACGGCGCCAGGCTGGACGCCATGGCACAGAACAAGCTGGTATACGAAGTGCAGCCCGGCCAGAAGGGCGACCATACCCATCTTTACATGGACGGCAAGGAAACCGCGATCCTGCGCAAACTGAAGGGCACGGTGACACTGGAAACGATGTCCCCCGGTGACCACGATATCTGCATCAAAGTAGTCAACAAGGCGCACACGCCGGTTGGCGTCGATAAATGTATCAAGGTAACGGTGCAGTAATTCGCCACGCCGGTTTCGGGAATAAGCCGAAAATGGACTGGCAGAACCTGATCTATGCGCTGGTTCAGGTCGCCCACAATTTCGGCGCCGCCGCCGTGGTCGGCGGCGCGCTGTTCTCCCTGTGGCCGGCGCGGCAGCCCGCCGAAATCCAGCGCAGGCTGGCCTGGCTGGTGCTCACCGGCTGGACGGTACAGGGCGTTTCGGGGGGCATATTCGGCGCCGCAAGCTATTTGTTCTACGGCCAGCTCCCCGACATTCACGGCATCGCCATTGCCGCCTTGCTGATCAAGATCGTATGCGCCATCGCGGGCTTCCTGCTGGCGGCGGCATATCTGCTCAGGGCAGCGGACTGGGATGAGGACGAACGGCGCCGGGCTTGGCGGGCAACCTTCGGCCTCGGTGCGACGGCGCTCGGCGCCGCGGCTTTCCTGCGCTGGTTCTCCTGAAAAGCAAAAAGCCGGGACCAGCCCGGCTTTCTCGCGAATGCAGTCAGCGCTTATGCGGCGGTTGTTTCGCCTGCCTGTTCGGCCACTTCCGGACGGTCCATCAGTTCGACGATCGCCATCGGCGCGTTGTCGCCCTGGCGGAAGCCGCACTTGAGAATGCGCAGGTAGCCGCCGTTGCGGGTCTGATAGCGCGGACCCAGCTCGTCGAACAGCTTGACCACGATATCGCGGTCGCGCAGCCGGTCGAACGCCAGCCGGCGGTTCGCCAGCGAAGGCTTCTTGCCCAGCGTGATCAGCGGCTCGGCGATGCGGCGCAACTCTTTTGCCTTGGGCAGCGTGGTGGTGATCGCTTCGTGGCGCAACAGCGAGTTGGCCATGTTGCGCAGCATCGCCAAGCGGTGGCTGCTGGTGCGATTGAGTTTTCTGAGTCCTAAACGGTGACGCATGATCTATCCTTCCCTTGCATACAATCTTTCATGCGCGTTGGCGCAAGAAAGTCGGAGCACCCTTGAGGTGCATTCGTATTTAACGAAACTTATACGCGCTCGCCCAGCCCGATGGGCGGCCAATTTTCCAGCTTCATGCCCAGCGTGAGCCCCTTGGATGCGAGCACGTCCTTGATTTCGTTCAACGACTTGCGTCCCAGGTTCGGCGTTTTCAGCAGTTCGTTCTCGGTGCGCTGAATCAGGTCACCGATGTAATAAATATTTTCTGCCTTGAGGCAGTTGGCGGAACGCACCGTCAGTTCCAGGTCGTCCACCGGGCGCAGCAGGATCGGATCGACCTGCGGCGTGCGCGGCGCTTCGATCTCAGCCGGCGTGCCCTTCAGCTCGGCAAACACCGTAAGCTGGTCAACCAGGATCCGGGCGGCATAACGAATCGCCTCTTCGGGATCGACCACACCGTTGGTTTCGATATCCACCACCAGCTTGTCCAGGTCAGTGCGCTGCTCGACGCGGGCACTCTCGACCGCATAGCTGACGCGACGCACCGGGCTAAAAGACGCATCCAGTACGATCGAGCCGATGCTGCGCTCTTCCTCATCCAGACGGCGCGCGCTGACAGGCTGATAACCGCGCCCCTGCTCGATCTTGATTTCCATGCCAAGCTTGCCGCCCTTGGTGATATGGGCAATCACGTGCTCCGGGTTGACGATTTCGGCGTCGTGGCCGGTTTCGATGTCGCCGGCGGTGACCACGCCCTCACCCTGCTTGGACAGCAGTAGCGTCGCCTCGGTCCGGTTGTGCAACTTGAGCGCAATACCCTTGAGGTTGAGCAGGATATCGACCACGTCTTCCTGCACGCCTTCGATGGTGGAATACTCATGCACCACGCCGTCGATCTTGACTTGGGTGATCGCATAGCCGGGCATGGAGGACAGCAGGATACGGCGCAGGGCATTGCCCAGCGTGTGGCCGTAGCCGCGTTCGAACGGTTCCATGGAAACGCGTGCGCGCACGGGCGACACCGCTTCGACATCTACAACGCGTGGCTTCAGAAGTTCGGTAGCACTGCTTTGCATGCTGGATCCTCTATTAGATTCTAATCAGATTACTTCGAGTACAACTCAACCACGAGGTGTTCGTTGATGGTCGAGGGCAACTCGGCACGCTGCGGCTTGGCCTTGAACACGCCTTTCAGCGCTTTCACGTCCACTTCGACCCACTCCGGGAAACCGCGCTGTTCGGCAGCCGCGACCGCCGCCTTGATACGCAGCTGGGCCTTCGACTTCTCCGTAACCTCGATCACATCGCCAGCCTTGACCTGGTACGACGGGATGTTGACGCGGCGGCCATTGACCAGAATGCTGTTGTGGCGCACGACCTGGCGCGCTTCGCGGTGCGATGCGCCGAAGCCCATGCGGCAGACCACGTTATCCAGGCGGCACTCGAGCAGCTGAAGCAGGCTCTCGCCGGTAACACCCTTGGTGCGGTCGGCATCGGCATAATAGCCGCGGAACTGTTTCTCCAGAACGCCGTAGATGCGGCGCACCTTCTGCTTCTCGCGCAGCTGCACGCCGTAATCGGACAGGCGCACCTGTTTCTGGCCGTGCTGGCCGGGCGCGTAGCTGCGGCGCTCGACGCCGCACTTATCGGTAAAACATTTTTCGCCCTTCAGAAACAGCTTCTCGCCTTCGCGACGGCACTGACGGCATTTGGGATCAAGATTGACAGCCAAGGTTTCTCTCCTGCTAAATATGGTCGGCGGCGGTTAGATGCGGCGCTTCTTCGGCGGACGGCAGCCGTTGTGCGGGACGGGTGTCACGTCGGCAATCGACGTGATCTTGAAGCCGACGGCGTTCAATGCGCGCACGGCGGACTCCCGGCCCGGGCCTGGGCCCTTGATCCGTACCTCGAGGTTCTTCACGCCGCATTCCTGCGCCGCCTTGCCGGCCGCTTCGGCCGCCACCTGCGCCGCGAACGGCGTGCTCTTGCGCGAACCGCGGAAGCCGGCGCCGCCGGACGTCGCCCAGCTCAGCGCGTTGCCCTGGCGGTCGGTAATGGTGATGATGGTGTTGTTGAATGACGCATGAACGTGAGCGATGCCTTCAGCCACATTCTTCTTAACCTTCTTGCGTACCCGGACGTTGGTCTTAGCCATGATTTATTCCTCTAATGCAGCCGTTTATTTGGCTCGGATAGCCTTGCGCGGACCTTTACGGGTACGAGCATTGGTGCGAGTGCGCTGGCCGCGAACCGGCAAACCGCGACGATGGCGCAGGCCGCGATAACTGCCGAGATCCATGAGACGCTTGATGTTCATGGAAACTTCGCGGCGCAGATCGCCTTCGACCGTGATCTTGGCGACTTCATCGCGCAGCTTTTCCATGTCGCTGTCGTTGATGTCCTTGATCTTGGTCGCGGTGTTGATGCCTGCCGCTGCGCAAATTTTCTGCGCGCGGGTACGGCCAATACCATAAATCGCGGTCAGCGCGATCACGGCGTGTTGATGGTTCGGGATATTTACCCCAGCGATGCGGGCCATGCACTTACTCCCAGCAAATGACTGATTTAGAAAAAGTCGGCAATGTTAACAGTTCCACGCGCCAGAATCAACCTTGACGTTGCTTGTGGCGAGGATCGGTACAAATCACGCGCAGCACGCCATGGCGCTTGACCATTTTGCAGTGGCGGCACAGCCGTTTAATTGAAGCACGGACTCTCATCATTTTCTCCTGTAAAACTTTTTACTTGGCGCGGAAGGTAATCCGCGCGCGGGTTAAATCGTAGGGGGTCAGCTCGACCGTCACCTTATCGCCCGGCAAGATCCGGATATAGTGCATCCGCATTTTTCCGGAAATATGCC
The DNA here is from genome assembly GCA_028714315.1 of Sulfuricella sp. Lineage (GTDB taxonomy): Bacteria > Pseudomonadota > Gammaproteobacteria > Burkholderiales > Sulfuricellaceae > Sulfuricella. The sequence continues at coordinate 21,871 of JAQTMN010000019.1, forward strand.
CGAGCACCACGTGGCCGTTTTCCAGCTTGACGCGGAAGGTCGCATTGGGGAGCGTCTCCAGAATCTCTCCCTGCATTTCAATTGTTTCTTCCTTCGCCATGCGCTATCCCGTTATCAACCTAAAATCATCAGCGCCCAATCATGCCACCCTTGAAGCTCGCCTTCTTGAGCAGGCTCTCGTACTGGTGGGACATCAGGTACGCCTGGATCTGCGCCATGAAATCCATGGTCACCACCACGATAATCAGCAGCGAGGTACCGCCAAAATAAAATGGTACGTTCCACTTCACGATCAGAAACTCAGGCAGCAAGCACACCGCCGTAATGTACACCGCACCGGCCAGCGTCAGCCGCGACATGATCCGGTCGATGTAGCGCGCGGTCTGGTCTCCAGGCCGAATGCCCGGCACAAACGCGCCGCTCTTCTTCAGGTTGTCCGCCGTCTCCTTCGGGTTGAACACCAGCGCCGTGTAGAAGAAGCAGAAGAACACGATCGCCAAGGCGTACAACATCACATACAAGGGCTGTCCGGGAGACAGGGTCGAGCCGATATCCTTCAGCCACGTCATCCCTTCGCTGCTGCCAAACCAGCCGGCCAGCGTCGCGGGAAACAGGATGATGCTGGAGGCGAAAATCGGCGGGATCACGCCCGACATGTTCAGCTTCAGCGGCAGGTGCGAACTCTGGCCGCCGTACATCTTGTTGCCCACTTGGCGCTTGGCATAATTCACTAATATCTTGCGCTGCCCGCGCTCGACGAACACCACGAAAGCCGTCACCCCGAGCGCCCCGACGAACAACATCAGCACCAGCGGGATCGAAAATGCGCCGGTTCGGGTCAGCTCCAGCGTACCGCCGATGGCATGCGGCAGCCCGGCGGCGATACCCGCGAAAATGATCAGCGAAATGCCGTTGCCGATGCCGCGTTCGGTGATCTGCTCGCCCAGCCACATCAGGAACATCGTGCCCGACACCAGTGTTGCCACGGCGGTCAGCCGGAACAGAAGGCCCGGCTCGATCACGAGGCCCGCCTGCGCCTCCAGCGCGATGGCGATGCCCAAGCCCTGGAACAGCGCGAGAAACACCGTGCCGTAACGAGTGTACTGCGTAATTTTCTTGCGGCCGCTCTCGCCTTCCTTCTTCAGCTGCTCCAACTGCGGCGACACCACCGTCATCAGCTGCATGATGATGGAGGACGAAATATACGGCATGATCCCCAGGGCAAACACGGTAAAGCGCGACAGCGCGCCGCCCGAGAACATGTTGAACATGCCCAGAATCCCGCCCTGCTGGGACTTGAACAGCGATTCCAGCGCCACCGGATCGATGCCGGGCACGGGAATGTGCGCGCCGATGCGATAGACGATCATGGCGCCCAGCACGAACAGCAACCGCTTCTTCAAGTCGCCGAACTTGCCCGCCGCATTCGGCATCGGATTCGCCATAGCCAGTCTCGACCTATTCCGTGAACTTGCCGCCGGCGGCTTCGATTGCCGCCCGCGCGCCCTTGGTGGCGGAGATGCCCTGCAAGGTCAGCGCACGGCTGACTTCGCCCGACAGGAATACCTTCGCGCCCAGCGCGCCGCCCGGGACAATGCCAGCCTGCTTCAGCGCAAGCAGATCGATCGTATCGACCGGCATGGCGTTGAGTTCGGACGAGCGGACTTCCGCCATTTCGCCGCGCACCTTGGCGAGCGAAACGAAACCGCGTTTGGGCAAACGGCGTTGCAGCGGCATTTGGCCGCCTTCGAAGCCAACCTTGTGAAAGCCGCCGGAACGGGAGGTCTGGCCCTTGTGGCCGCGGCCGCAGGTCTTGCCGAGGCCGGAACCGATGCCCCGCCCAACGCGCTTCGCGGCGTGTTTGCTGCCTGGGGCAGGCTTAAGATTATTCAGTTGCATTTAGCCCTCGCACTTCACTAAATAGTAGACCGTATTGATCATGCCACGAACCGCAGGCGTGTCTTCTACTTCAACCGTATGGCCGATACGCTTCAAACCCAGGCCGCGCACGCAAGCGCGATGCGACTGGATGGTGCCGATGACGCTCTTGACCTGAGTGACCTTCAGCTTGTTGGATTTAGTTGCGTTTGTCATCACTTACCCCAAAATCTCTTCGACGGATTTGCCGCGCTTGGCTGCGATCTCGGCCGGCGTATTCATGGCCTGCAAGCCGTTGAGGGTGGCGCGCACAATGTTGTACGGGTTGGTCGAGCCGATGCACTTGGCGAGAACGTTATGCACGCCCATCACCTCGAAAATCGCGCGCATCGGGCCGCCGGCGATGATGCCGGTACCTTCCGAAGCCGGCTGCATGTAAACCTTGGCGGCGCCGTGATGCCCGACCACAGCGTGATGCAGGGTGCCCTTCTTCAGGCTGACCTTGACCATATTGCGGCGCGCGTCTTCCATCGCCTTCTGCACGGCGACCGGAACTTCGCGCGACTTGCCCTTGCCCATGCCGACGCTGCCGTTGCCGTCGCCAACCACGGTCAGCGCGGCAAACGCCATGATCCGGCCGCCCTTGACCACCTTGGTCACGCGGTTGACGCCGATCATTTTTTCCTGCATGCCGTCGCCGCGGTCTTCCTGCTGATTCTTCTCAAATTTAGCCATCATCAACCCCGCTTAGAATTTCAGGCCGTTTTCACGCGCGGCTTCCGCCAGCGCCTTCACACGCCCATGGTAATGAAAGCCGGAGCGGTCGAACGCCACGGTCTCGATGCCCGCGACCTTCGCCATTTCGGCAATGCGCTTGCCCACCAGCGCAGCGGCATCCTTGTTGCCGCCATTCGGCAGATCCTTGCGCACCTCGACTTCGAGCGAAGACGCGCTGGCCAGCACCTTGCCGCCGGTCGCATCGATGATCTGGGCGTAAATATGGCAATTAGTGCGATGAACCGACAGGCGCACCATCTTCATCTCTGCGATCTTGGCACGGGTTTTACGTGACCGGCGCAGACGTGACTGTTTCTTATCCATGACTATTGCCCCTATTTCTTCTTGGTCTCTTTCAGGATCACCACTTCGTCGGCATAACGCACGCCCTTGCCCTTATAGGGCTCCGGACTGCGGTAGGCGCGAATTTCCGCGGCGACCTGACCAACGCGCTGCTTGTCAGCGCCCTTCAAAATGATCTCGGTCTGGGTCGGCGTTTCGACTTTGACCCCCTCGGGCATCTTGTGCTCGACCGGATGGGAAAAGCCCAGCGTCAGGCCCAGCACGTCGCCCTTGGCGGTAGCGCGATAACCCACGCCGACCAGCGTCAGCTTGCGCTCGAAGCCCTTCGACACGCCTTGGACCATATTGGCAAGCAAGGCGCGCATCGTGCCCGACATCGCGTTCGACTGCATCGTATCGTTGGCGGCCTTGCATTGCAGCTCGTTGCCCGTCTGAACCACGGTCACATCGCCGTTCTGGCGCTGCGTCAGCGCCCCGAGCGGACCCTTGACGACGATCTCGGCGGCGCTCAGCGTCACTTCCACGCCGGCCGGCAGGACTACCGGATTTTTAGCTATTCTGGACATGCTTACCTCGCTACGCCACAACGCACAGCACTTCGCCGCCGATACCGGCCGCGCGCGCCTTGCGATCTGTCATCACCCCTTTGGACGTGGACACGATGGCCACACCCAAACCGTTCATGACCTTTGGAATCTCGCCGTTACCCTTGTAAATGCGAAGCCCTGGCCGGCTAACCCGATCGATCTTCTCGATCACGGGACGGCCGGCGTAGTACTTCAGGCGCACCTCGAGCGAGGGCTTGCCGGCCTCGTCGCGCACAGCGAAATCATCAATGTAGCCCTCTTCCTTCAGCACCGTGGCAATTGCCGCCTTGAGCTTGGACGAAGGCATGCTGACACTGACCTTTTCCGCACTTTGACCATTGCGGATACGCGTCAGCATATCGGCGATCGGATCACTCATACTCATATACTATTCTCCCGCTACCAACTGGCTTTAACTACGCCGGGAATCTCACCGCGCATGGCGTACTCGCGCACCTTGGTGCGCGCCAACCCGAACTTTCTGAACACGCCACGCGGACGGCCGGTCAGCGAGCAACGATTGCGCAAGCGCACCGGGCTGGCATCCCGCGGCAGCGCCTGCAACTTCAGGCGGGCAGCGTAGCGCTCTTCGTCGCCGAGCTTGGAATTGTTGATCACCGCCATCAGTTCCGCGCGCTTCGCGGCATATTTCTTCACCGTCTCGCGGCGCTTCTTGTCACGATTAATCAAGGATAACTTAGCCATGCCAACCTCAGTTCTTGAAGGGGAATTTAAACGCGGCGAGAAGCGCGCGCGCCTCTTCGTCGGTCTTGGCGGTCGTCGTGATCGAGATGTTCATGCCACGCAACGCGTCAATCTTGTCGTAATCGATTTCCGGGAAAATGATCTGCTCACGCACACCCATGTTGTAGTTGCCGCGACCATCGAATGCCTTGCCGGAAATCCCGCGGAAGTCGCGGATACGGGGAATCGCAACGGAAACCAGTCGATCCAGGAACTCATACATCTGGGCGCGACGCAGCGTCACCATGCAACCCACCGGGTAGTTGTCGCGAATCTTGAAACCCGCGATCGATTTGCGCGACATCGTCACCACCGGTTTTTGACCGGCGATCTTCTTCATGTCGCCAACTGCATGTTCCATCACTTTTTTGTCCGCAACCGCTTCACCCACACCCATGTTGAGCGTGATTTTTTCGATGCGCGGTACTTCCATCGCAGATTTGTAGCCAAACTGTTCGACCAGCTGCTTGACCACGGTATCTTTATAGTATTGCTGTAAACGAGCCATGTTCACCCCTTACGCGTCCAGCACTTCGCCGTTGGATTTAAAAAAACGGACCTTGCGGCCGTCCTCCAGAGTCTTGATGCCCACGCGATCCGCCTTTTGAGTGGCGGGGTTGAACAGCGCGACGTTCGACACATCCACCGGCATTTCCTTTTCGACGATGCCGCCAGCAAAACCCTTGACCGGGTTAGGCTTCTGGTGCTTCTTGACCTTGTTGACACCCTCGACAAGCACATGCCCGTCATCCAGCACACGCAGAACCAAGCCGCGCCGCCCCTTGTCCTTGCCAGTAATGACGACGATATCGTCGCCCTTGCGAATTTTGCGCATTCCGATTCTCCTTACAGAACTTCCGGAGCCAGCGAAACGATCTTCATGAATCGTTCGGTGCGCAGCTCGCGGGTCACGGGGCCGAAAATACGGGTGCCGATGGGTTCCAGCTTGTTATTCAGCAGAACGGCGGCATTGCCGTCGAATTTGACCAGGGATCCATCCGGACGGCGCACGCCCTTGGCGGTGCGAACCACGACCGCGTTGTAGACGTCGCCCTTCTTGACACGACCGCGCGGGGCGGCGTCCTTGATGCTGACCTTGATGACATCGCCGATGGCGGCGTAACGACGCTTGGAGCCGCCCAACACCTTGATGCACATAACCGAGCGCGCACCGGTGTTATCTGCGACATCCAGCACAGATTGCATTTGAATCATTTTTGTTTCTCCAACTTAATCCGCCCGGCTGCTGTTGCGATGCAACTTTCCGCCGGCGGTCAGTTTTGGCTCTGCCCGCAAATCGCGGCACAGTTCGCCCAAAAAAGGCGAGATGTTAGCGCTTCCCGGAGGGAAGCGCAAGCACTTTATACCAGACGACTCTTTTCGACCAGCGTAGCAACACGCCAGGTCTTGGTTTTCGCCAACGGACGGCATTCCTCGATCGTCACCAGGTCGCCCTCTTGGTACTCGTTGTTCTGATCGTGCGCATGATATTTCTTGGAGCGGCTGATCACCTTGCCATACAACGGATGCTTCACCTTGCGTTCGACCAGCACGGTTACGGTCTTGTCCATCTTGTTGCTGACCACGCGGCCGGTAAGCGTACGCGTTACTTTCTCTTCGCTCATGCTTGTCTCGCCTTCTCACTCATCACTGTGCGCACCCGCGCGATATCCTTGCGCACTTTGCCCAGCTGATCGACCTTGGTGCTTTGTTGCGTGGAAATCTGCATGCGCAGGCCAAATTGGGCGCGCAACAACTCCACCAACTCCTTGCTCAACTCATCCGCCGATTTGGCTCTTAATTCGCTGGCCTTCATGTCAACCACCTAACTGTCTGGTTACAAAAGTGGTCTGGATCGGCAACTTGGCCGCCGCCAGGCGGAACGCCTCGCGCGCCAGAGTTTCCTCCACTCCATCCATCTCGTAGAGCACCTTGCCGGGCTGAATCTCGGCCACGTAGTACTCCGGGTTACCCTTACCGTTACCCATCCGCACTTCGGCGGGCTTCTGGGAAATCGGCTTGTCGGGGAATATGCGGATCCAGATCCGTCCACCGCGCTTGATGTGGCGCGTCATGGCACGGCGCGCTGCCTCGATCTGGCGCGCCGTCAGCCGGCCGCGGCCGATCGCCTTCAGCCCGAACTCGCCGAAGCTGACCTTGTTGCCGCGAGTGGCGACGCCGGTATTACGGCCCTTTTGCTCCTTGCGGTATTTTCTTCTAGCTGGCTGTAGCATGTTTTGCTCCCGACTTTCTAGGTTTGCGTTCAGGTTCCACTACCGCAGCTGCCGGCGTTTCACCCTTGCCTGTCGTCTCGCCCTTGTAGACCCAGACCTTGATTCCGATAATGCCGTAAGTCGTCTTCGCCTCGGCGGTGCCGTAGTCGATGTCGGCACGCAGGGTATGCAGCGGCACGCGGCCTTCGCGATACCATTCCGTACGCGCGATCTCGGCACCGTTCAGACGGCCGGCGCTCTCGATCTTGATGCCCTGGGCACCGAGACGCATGGCGTTCTGCATCGCGCGCTTCATGGCGCGGCGGAACATGATGCGCTTTTCGAGCTGGCTCGCGATGCTCTCGGCGATCAATTGCGAATCGATCTCTGGCTTGCGGATCTCTTCGATGTTGAGGTGCACGGGCACGCCCATCATTTTCTGCAATTGAACCTTGAGGGATTCGATATCCTCGCCCTTCTTGCCGATAACGACGCCAGGACGGGCGCTGTAAATCGTGATGCGAGCGTTGCGCGCGGGCCGCTCGATCACGATCTTGCCGACCGATGCGTGGGCCAGTTTTTTCTTGAGGAAGCCACGCACCTTGATATCGTCGCTCAGCATGCCGGCAAAGTTCTTGCTGTTGGCATACCACTTCGAGGTCCAGTTTTTGAGTACGCTCAGCCGGAAGCCTGTTGGATTAATCTTCTGTCCCATATTCTTTCCTTTAGTTTCCGACGGTGACCGTGATATGGCAGGTGGGCTTGAGGATTCTCGCACCGCGGCCCTTGGCCCGCGCGCGGAAACGCTTCATGGTCGAACCCTCATCGACGCAGATCGTCGCCACCTTGAGCTCGTCAATGTCCGCGCCTTCGTTGTGCTCGGCGTTGGCAATCGCCGACTCCAGCACTTTCTTGATGATCACCGCACCCTTTTTCGGGCTGAAGGTGAGAACATTCAACGCGCGCTCGACCGGCAGGCCGCGAATCTGGTCGGCAACCAGCCGGCCTTTTTGCGCCGACAATCTGGTACCGCGTAATACAGCACTAACTCTCATCATCGCCTCCTATTTCTTGGCCTTCTTGTCCGCCGCATGACCCTTGAAGGTGCGCGTCAGGGAAAATTCACCCAGCTTGTGGCCGACCATATTTTCCGAAATATAGACGGGGATATGCTGCTTACCGTTGTGTACCGCGATGGTCAAGCCGACAAAATCCGGCATGACCGTCGAGCGGCGCGACCAGGTCTTGATCGGGCGCTTGTCGTGAGTTGCGCGCGCCGCATCCACCTTGCGAAGCAGGTGTTCGTCAGCAAACGGGCCTTTTTTAATAGAACGTGCCATATCTGTTACCTCTTATTCGACGGACGGCGATTCACAATCATGCCGGATGTGCGCTTGTTGCTGCGCGTGCGGTAGCCCTTGGTCGGCGTGCCCCATGGGCTGACCGGATGACGGCCGGCGGACGTCTTGCCTTCGCCGCCACCGTGCGGGTGATCGACCGGGTTCATAACCACGCCGCGAACCGTCGGACGGACGCCACGCCAGCGCATCGCGCCGGCCTTGCCGATCGAACGCAGGTTATGTTCGGCATTGCCCACTTCGCCAATCGTCGCCTTGCAATCCACGTGCACCTTGCGCACTTCGCCGGAGCGCAGGCGCAGTTGGGCGTAGCTGCCTTCGCGAGCCAGCAGCTGCACCGTGGCGCCGGCGGAGCGGGCGAGCTGCGCGCCCTTGCCGGGCTGCATTTCGATGCAGTGAATCATGGTACCCACCGGAATATTGCGCAGCGGAAGCGTATTGCCCGCCTTGATCGGGGAATCGGAACCGCTGATCAGCTGCGCGCCGGCACTGATACCCTTGGGCGCAATGATGTAGCGGCGCTCGCCGTCGGCGTAGCATAGCAGCGCCACGTGCGCGCTGCGGTTCGGGTCGTATTCCAGACGCTCGACCTTGGCGGGAATGCCGTCCTTGTTGCGCTTGAAGTCAATCACACGATAGTGTTGCTTGTGTCCACCGCCTTGGTGGCGCACGGTGATGCGACCGTAGTGGTTGCGACCGGCGTTCTTCGACTGGCTCTCCAGCAGCGCCTGATGCGGCTTGCCCTTGTGCAGCTCGGGCGTAACGATCTTGGTTACGGCGCGACGGCCCGGGGATGTCGGTTTAACTTTAATAATTGCCATGGTTGGTCTCCTACTCGCCTGCTGCGAAGCTGATTTCTTGGCCAGGCTTCAAGGCGACATAAGCCTTCTTCCAGTCCTTGCGGCGGCCGATCGTTTTGCCAAACCGTTTTTCCTTGCCCTTGACGGTCAGCACCTGAACCTTGTCCACTTCGACCTTGAACAGCAACTCTACCGCCGCCTTGATTTCCGGCTTGGTAGCATCGATCACGACACGGAATACGACTTGCTCGTGTTTGTCCGCCACCATCGTGCTCTTTTCGGAAATCTGGGGAGCCAGGATAACCTGAAGCAAGCGTTCCTGATTTAGCTTGGGCGCGTTCATGCGTACATCTCCTCAAATTTCTTCACCGCATCGCGCGTCATCAGCACGTTGGGAAAATGAACCAGGCTGACCGGGTCGGCGCGGTGCGCTTCGAGCACCAGCACATGCGGCAGGTTGCGCGCGGACAGGTAGAGATTCTCGTCGAGATCGCCGGTAATGATCAGCACGCTGTCCATCCCCATGCCCTTGATTTTCGCGGCAAGCGCCTTGGTCTTCGGCGTATCGACCGAGAAACCCTCGACCACGGACAGGCGGCCTTGGCGGGCCAGCTCGGACATGATCGAGCTGATGCCGGCGCGGAACATTTTCTTATTGACCTTCTGGCTGAAATTCTCATCCGGACGGTTCGGGAAAATTCGGCCACCGCCACGCCAAATCGGGCTGGACGACATACCGGCACGGGCACGCCCTGTGCCTTTTTGGCGCCACGGCTTCTTGGTGGTATGGGAAACTTCGCCGCGGTCCTTCTGGGCGCGGTTACCGCTGCGCGCGTTGGCCATATAGGCCGTCACCAGCTGATGCACCAGCGTTTCGTTGAATTCGCGGCCGAACAGTTCGTCCGAAGCGGTCATGCTGGCGGTCGATTGACCTTGGTCGTTAATCAGTTTCAGTTCCATCATGCACCTGCCTTCACGCTGGGGCGTACAATCAGATCGCCGCCCTTGGAGCCGGGCACCGCCCCCTTGATCAGGAGCAACTGGCGTTCGGTGTCGATGCGGACGATTTCGAGGTTTTGCGTAGTACGCTTGACGGCGCCATAGTGGCCAGCCATCCGCTTGCCGGGGAATACGCGGCCCGGATCCTGGTTTTGACCGATGGAACCGGCGCTGTTATGCGAACGCGAGTTACCGTGGGTAGCGCGGTTCGAACTGAAATGGTGACGTTTGATCGCGCCGGTGAAGCCCTTACCCTGGGTGGTGCCGGTTACGTCGACCATTTGGCCGACCGCAAACAAATCGATGCCGACGGTGCCGCCTAAGGCCACGCTCGCCAGCTCTTCGCCAGTTACGGTGAATTCATTGAGGACACGACCGGCTTCGACGCCGGCCTTGGCATAGTGCCCGGCCAGCGGCTGGGTCACGCGGTTCTTGCGGCGTACGCCGAAAGCAACTTGAACGGCGGTATAACCGTCCGTTGCGGGGGTCTTGATCTGGGTCACGCGATTGTTGGACACATCCACCACGGTCACCGGAACGGAAGTACCGTCATCGGTAAACACGCGGGTCATGCCAATCTTGCGCCCGACTAGTCCTAGGCTCATCAACATTTTCCTTTTTACTGGGCCGGTTACGATTGACCGGCGGTTTAGCGGCAAAGAATACGGCTGGAAAAAAGCGGTGAAGTATACACCGTTTTTCCAACCGCATCACTACCTGTTTTTTTACAACTTGATTTCTACATCGACTCCAGCCGGCAAATCCAGCTTCATCAGTGCATCCACCGTCTTGTCGGTGGGATCGATGATGTCCATCAGGCGCAGGTGCGTACGAATTTCCAGCTGGTCGCGCGAAGTCTTGTTGACGTGCGGCGAACGCAGAATGTCGAATCGCTCGATGCGGGTAGGCAGTGGCACGGGGCCCTTGACCACGGCGCCGGTGCGCTTGGCGGTTTCCACGATTTCCATTGCGGACTGGTCGATCAGGCGATAATCAAACGCCTTCAGGCGAATGCGAATTTTTTGGCTTTGCATGTTTTTTTCCAAAGAGCGTAAAAGAGCGGGTTGCCTGCGGCTTGCAGCGGGCACAAGTCCCGCTAGAAGCCACGTCCTGCGAACTTGATTACTCGATCACCTTCGCCACGACGCCGGCGCCGACGGTACGGCCGCCTTCACGGATGGCGAAGCGCAGACCTTCTTCCATCGCGATCGGCTGGATCAGCGCGACCGTGATCGAGATGTTGTCGCCCGGCATCACCATTTCGGTGCCGGCCGGCAGTTCGATCGCGCCGGTCACGTCGGTGGTGCGGAAGTAGAACTGCGGACGATAGCCCTGGAAGAACGGGGTGTGACGGCCGCCTTCGTCTTTGCTCAGGACGTAGATCTCGGCGGTGAACTTGGTGTGCGGGGTGATCGAGCCGGGCTTGGCCAGAACCTGGCCGCGTTCGACGTCTTCACGCTTGGTGCCGCGCAGCAGCACGCCGACGTTGTCGCCCGCCTGACCCTGGTCAAGCAGTTTGCGGAACATTTCGACGCCGGTGCAGGTGGTCTTGACGGTGGGTTTGATGCCGACGATTTCGACTTCTTCGCCTACTTTGACGATGCCGCGCTCGATACGACCGGTGACGACGGTGCCGCGACCGGAAATCGAGAAGACGTCTTCCACCGGCATGAGGAAGGCGCCGTCGATGGCGCGCTCAGGCTGGGGAATATAGCTGTCAAGGGCGTCGGCCAGTTTGAAGATGGACGGTTCGCCGATGTCGCTCTGGTCGCCTTCGAGCGCTTTCAGGGCGCTGCCGATGACGATCGGGGTGTCGTCGCCAGGGAAGTCGTACTTGGACAGCAGTTCGCGCACTTCCATTTCGACCAGTTCGAGCAGCTCGGGGTCGTCCACCATGTCGGCTTTGTTCATGTAGACAATGATGTACGGCACGCCGACCTGACGGGCCAGCAGGATGTGCTCGCGGGTCTGCGGCATGGGGCCGTCGGCGGCGGATACGACGAGGATGGCGCCGTCCATTTGCGCGGCGCCGGTAATCATGTTCTTGACGTAGTCGGCGTGGCCCGGGCAGTCAACGTGGGCATAGTGGCGGCTCGCCGTTTCGTATTCGACGTGGGCGGTGTTGATGGTGATGCCGCGCGCCTTTTCTTCCGGGGCGCTGTCGATCTGGTCGTAGCCTTTGGCTTCGCCGCCGAATTTCTTCGACAAAATCGTGGTGATCGCTGCAGTCAGCGTGGTCTTGCCATGGTCAACGTGACCAATCGTCCCGACGTTTACGTGCGGCTTGGTCCGCTCAAATTTGCTTTTTGCCATGATGACTTCCTTTATCTAAAGAACGATTACTTCTTGTTGATCACTGCTTCAGCGACGTTTTTCGGCGCCTCGGCATAATGCTTGAATTCCATCGTGTACGTGGCGCGACCCTGGGTCAGCGAACGCAGCGTGGTGGAATAGCCGAACATCTCGGCCAGCGGCACCTCGGCCTTGATCGCCTTGCCGCCGCCAGGCATGTCTTCCATGCCCTGGATCATGCCGCGACGGGAGGACAGGTCGCCCATCACATCGCCCATTTTTTCTTCCGGCATTTCCACTTCCACCGCCATCATCGGCTCCAGCAGCACTGGGCTGGCCTTGCGCATGCCATCCTTGAACGCCATCGAAGCGGCCATCTTGAACGCGTTTTCGTTGGAGTCGACGTCATGGTAGGAACCGTCGAACAGCGTTACTTTCACGTCTACCACCGGGAACCCGGCGAGCACGCCGTTCGGCAGAGTCTCGCGCAAGCCCTTTTCCACCGCGGGGATGTATTCGCGCGGCACGGTGCCGCCTTTGACGGCGTCGATGAACTCGAAGCCCTTGCCGGCTTCGTTCGGGCCCATCTTGATCCAGACGTGGCCATACTGACCGCGACCGCCGGACTGCTTGACGAACTTGCCTTCGACTTCGACTTCTTTCCTGATCGCTTCGCGGTACGCCACTTGAGGCGCACCGACGTTGGCTTCGACGCCGAACTCGCGGCGCATGCGGTCTACCAGAATCTCCAGGTGCAATTCGCCCATGCCGGAAATAATGGTCTGGTTGGTTTCTTCGTCGGTACGCACGCGGAACGACGGATCTTCCTGCGCCAAGCGGTTGAGCGCCAGGCCCATTTTTTCCTGGTCGGCCTTGGTCTTGGGCTCGACGGCAACGTGAATAACCGGCTCAGGAAACACCATGCGCTCGAGCACGATCGTCTTGCTTAGATCGCACAACGTATCGCCGGTGGTCGCCTCCTTCAGGCCCACGGCCGCGGCGATGTCGCCGGCATACACTTCCTTGAGCTCTTCGCGCTGGTTGGCGTGCATTTGCAGAATGCGGCCGATACGCTCTTTCTTTCCCTTGATCGGGTTGTAAATGGTATCGCCGGATTTCACCACGCCGGAATACACGCGGAAGAAAATCAGCTGGCCGACGAACGGGTCGGTCATGATCTTGAACGCCAAACCGGCGAACGGCTCGTCGTCGCTGGCCTTGCGGCTGCCGATCTCGCCATTGTCCAGTTCGCCTTGAACCGGCTTGATGTCGGTAGGCGCGGGCATGTAGTCGATCACGGCGTCAAGCATCGCCTGCACGCCCTTGTTCTTGAATGCGGAGCCACACAGCATCGGCACGATTTCGCCGGCGATGGTGCGCTGACGCAGACCCTGCTTGATCTCGGCGGGGGTTAAGTCGCCCTCTTCGAGGTACTTGTTCATCAACTCTTCGGAGGCCTCGGCCGCGCTTTCGACCATCTTCTCGCGCCACTCGGCGGCACTCGCCTGAAGATCGGCGGGGATATCGCGCAGGTCGAATTTCATGCCCTGGCTGGCTTCATCCCAGTAAATCGCCTTCATGCGAACCAGATCGACCACACCCTCGAACTTGTCCTCGGCGCCAATAGGCACTTGCAGCGGCACAGGGTTGGCTTTCAGGCGGCTCTTCATCTGGTCGTAGACCTTGAAGAAATTCGCGCCGGAGCGGTCCATCTTGTTGACAAAGGCCAAGCGAGGCACGCCATACTTGTTGGCCTGACGCCACACGGTCTCGGATTGGGGCTGCACGCCACCAACGGCACAATACACCATGCAGGCGCCATCCAGCACGCGCATCGAGCGCTCCACTTCGATGGTGAAGTCAACGTGACCCGGAGTATCGATGATGTTAATACGATGCTCGGGGTAGTTATTGTCCATCCCCTTCCAGAAGCAGGTTGTCGCCGCGGAAGTAATGGTGATGCCGCGTTCCTGCTCCTGCTCCATCCAGTCCATGGTAGCGGCGCCATCATGCACTTCGCCGATCTTGTGCGAGACGCCGGTGTAAAACAGGACACGCTCGGTTGCGGTGGTTTTGCCCGCATCGATATGCGCGCTGATACCGATATTGCGGTACCGTTCAATGGGTGTTTTACGTGCCACAGCTACAGCCTTTTAGTCAGTACGAACAATTAGAAACGATAATGGGCGAATGCCTTGTTGGCTTCGGCCATACGGTGCACTTCCTCGCGCTTCTTCATGGCGGAACCGCGACCTTCGGCGGCATCCAGAATTTCGCCGGCCAGACGGAAGCCCATCGATTTTTCGCCGCGCTTGCGCGCCGCTTCCCTGATCCAGCGCATCGCCAGCGCGGTGCGGCGAACCGGGCGCACTTCAACCGGAACCTGGTAGTTGGCACCACCGACGCGGCGGCTCTTCACCTCGACCGCAGGACGCACGTTCACCAGAGCCTGAGTAAAGACCTCCAGCGGGTTCTTGCCGCTCTTTTTCTCGATTTGCTCCAGCGCGCCGTAAATGATCCGCTCCGCCACGGCCTTCTTGCCACCGGACATCAACACGTTGACGAACTTGGAAACTTCAGCGCTACCGAATTTCGGATCGGGCAATACTTCCCGTTTGGGAACTTCTCTACGTCTTGGCATAACTTACCTCTCAAATTTTGAATTCTGAATTTTGAATTTTGAGTTGATGTGCTGGTTAATTCAACATTCAAAACTCATAATTCACAATTGCTTTTACGCCGCCTTGGGGCGTTTCGCGCCGTACTTGGAGCGGCTCTGTTTACGGTCTTTCACGCCGGCGGTATCCAGGCTGCCGCGCACGGTGTGATAACGCACGCCAGGCAAGTCCTTGACACGGCCGCCGCGGATCAACACCACCGAGTGCTCCTGCAGGTTGTGGCCTTCGCCGCCGATGTAGCTGCTAACCTCGAAACCGTTGGTGAGGCGTACGCGGGCCACTTTACGCAATGCGGAGTTCGGCTTTTTCGGCGTCGTGGTGTAGACGCGGGTGCACACGCCGCGCTTTTGCGGGCTGCTTTCCAGCGCAGGCACTTTGCTCTTGACGGGCTTGGGCTCGCGCGGCTTACGCACTAACTGGTTAATCGTTGGCATTGTTATCCATTCCTAAAAAAATAACTGGGACGGCAACCGTTGCCGTCCCGAATATATGCACCCGCTCAAGGCGGATTATTAGCCACTGCTAAAAAGACTGTGGATTCTATTTTTTCCCCGCCTAAATGTCAAGCCATCCGTGCGGTTATTTCGCCGCAGCAAAATCCCGCACGGACAACTTAACGGCCATGGCGAACCCGCCATGGCCGTTCCCCTCCCCCCCTTTCCCGCATGCGGGCGAGGGGGGCAGGGTACGCTTCGCGTGTTTTGCTTTAAGCCGAAAGCTCGCTGCCTTCCGGCTCGGCCGGCAACTCCTCGGAAACCTCCGCGCCCATCGCCACGTCTTCGCCGAGTTTCTGCCTGCGGCGGGTATTGTGGTAGGCGAGCCCGGTTCCTGCCGGGATGAGCCGGCCGACGATGACGTTTTCCTTGAGGCCGCGCAGATCGTCCTTCTTCCCCATGATCGCCGCTTCGGTCAGCACACGCGTGGTTTCCTGGAAGGAGGCCGCGGAGATGAACGAATCGGTGGACAGCGACGCCTTGGTGATACCCAGCAGCATGTATTCGTAGCTGGCTGGGTCCTTCCCTTCGGCAACGACCGTCTCGTTCTCTTTCAACACGTCGGCGCGCTCCACCTGCTCGCCCTGGATGAAGCGGGTTTCGCCCGCATCGACCACGGTTACGCGGCGCAGCATCTGGCGCACGATCACTTCGATGTGCTTGTCGTTGATCTTCACGCCCTGAAGGCGGTAAACGTCCTGCACCTCGTCGGTGATGTAGCGCGCCAGCGCCTCGACACCCAGCAGACGCAGGATATCGTGCGGGTCGGCCGGACCATCGACGATGGACTCGCCCTTGTTCACCACCTGGCCGTCATGTGCCGTGACATGCTTGTCCTTGGTAATCAGGTACTCGTGGGCGACGCCATCCAGGTCGGTGATCACCAGACGCTGCTTGCCCTTGGTGTCCTTGCCGAACGACACGATGCCGGTGACTTCGGCCAGCATGCCGGCGTCCTTCGGCGAGCGCGCCTCGAACAGCTCGGCGACGCGCGGCAGACCGCCGGTGATGTCGCGCGTCTTGGAGGTTTCCTGCGGGATACGCGCCAATACGTCGCCGACGTTGACCAACTGGCCGTCCTTCACCGAAATGATCGAGCCCAGCTGGAACGTGATGTTGACCGGGATGTCGGTGCCGGCGATCTTGATTTCCTGGCCGTTGTCGTCGAGCAGCTTGACTTGCGGGCGCAGCCCCTTGAACTGGGTCGAACCGCGCCGCTTGGGATCGATTACCACCAGGGTGGACAAACCGGTCACTTCGTCGATCTGCTTGGCCACGGTCACGCCATCCTCGACGTTGTCGAAGCGCACTTTGCCGGCGTACTCGGTGATGATCGGCCGGGTATGCGGATCCCACGTCGCCAGGACCTGGCCGGCCTTGACCACGGCGCCGTCGGACGTCAACAGGGTCGAGCCGTAGGGAATCTTCTGACGCTCGCGCTCGCGGCCGTTGTCGTCGGTGATGATGACTTCGCCGCTGCGCGAGATCACGACTTGCTCGTTCTTGGCTGTGGTGACGTAGCGCATGCCGGAAGCGAAGTGCAGCACGCCGTTCGACTTGATCTCGACCTGGCTCGCCGCCGCCGCGCGGGATGCGGCGCCGCCGATGTGGAAGGTGCGCATGGTCAGCTGGGTGCCGGGTTCGCCGATGGACTGGGCCGCGATCACGCCGACCGCCTCGCCCACATTGACCAGCGTGCCGCGGCCGAGGTCGCGGCCATAGCACTTGGCGCACAGGCCGTGGCGGGTTTCGCAGGTCAGCGGAGTACGCACCTTGACTTCGTCGATTCCCAGCTGCTCGATGGCCTCCACCGCGTCTTCGTCCAGCAGCGTGCCGGCTTCGTAGACAGTCTCGCCGGATTCCGGATTGACCACATCCACCGCCGCGGTGCGGCCCAGAATGCGCTCGCGCAACGGCTCCACCACTTCGCCGCCCTCGACCAGCGCCTTCAGCGCCATGCCTTCGGCGGTGCCGCAATCGTCCATGGTGACCACCAGATCCTGGGTCACATCCACCAGACGGCGGGTCAGGTAACCGGAGTTGGCGGTTTTCAGCGCGGTGTCGGCCAGGCCCTTACGTGCACCGTGCGTGGAAATGAAGTACTGCAGCACGTTCAGGCCTTCGCGGAAGTTCGCGGTGATCGGCGTTTCGATGATCGAGCCGTCCGGCTTGGCCATCAGGCCGCGCATACCGGCCAGCTGGCGAATCTGCGCCGCTGAACCGCGCGCGCCGGAGTCGGCCATCATGTAAATCGAGTTGAACGATTCCTGGGCGACCGTCTTGCCTTCGCGGTTCACCACCGGCTCGGTGCCGAGCTGGTTCATCATCGCCTTGGCGACCTGGTCGCCGCAGCGCCCCCAGATGTCCACCACCTTGTTGTAGCGTTCGCCCTGGGTCACCAGACCGGAGGTGTACTGCGCCTCGATTTCCTTGACTTCCTTTTCAGAAGCCCCGATCAGCTGTTCCTTCTCCGTCGGCACCAGCATGTCATCGACGCAGATCGAAATGCCGGCGCGCGCGGCGTAGGCAAAGCCGGTATACATCAGCTTGTCGGCGAAAATCACGGTCTCGCGCAGGCCGCAGCGACGGAAGCTGGCGTTGATGAGCTTGGAGATTTCCTTCTTCTTCAATGCCTTGTTGATCAACGGGAACGGCAATCCGACCGGCAGAATCTCGGACAGCAAGGCCCGGCCCACGGTGGTTTCATAGCGGGTGATCTTCTCGACCTTGTTGCCTTCCTCGTCCAGCGTGTATTCCTTGATGCGCGCGGTGACCTTGGCGTGCAGCTCGACCTGGCGCGACTCATAGGCGCGCGAAATTTCGCTGATATTGGCGAACAGCGTACCCTCGCCGCGTGCGTTGATCTTCTCGCGGGTCATGTAATACAGGCCCAGCACGATATCCTGCGACGGCACGATGATCGGTTCGCCGTTGGCCGGGGACAGCACGTTGTTGGAGGCCAGCATCAGGGTGCGCGCCTCGATCTGGGCTTCCAGCGACAGCGGCACGTGGACGGCCATCTGGTCGCCGTCGAAGTCGGCGTTGAACGCCGCGCAAACCAGCGGATGCAGCTGGATCGCCTTACCCTCGATCAGCACCGGCTCGAACGCCTGAATACCCAGGCGGTGCAGGGTCGGCGCGCGGTTCAGCATGACCGGATGTTCGCGGATCACGTCTTCCAGGATGTCCCACACTTCGGGGATCTCGTCTTCCACCATGCGCTTGGCGGCCTTGATGGTGGTAGCCAGGCCGAGCACTTCCAGCTTGTGGAAAATGAACGGCTTGAACAACTCCAGCGCCATTTTCTTCGGCAAGCCGCACTGGTGCAGCTTGAGCTGCGGACCCACCACGATAACGGAACGGCCGGAGTAATCGACGCGCTTGCCCAGCAGGTTCTGGCGGAAGCGGCCGCCCTTGCCCTTGATCATGTCGGCGAGCGACTTCAGCGGACGCTTGTTGGCGCCGGTCATCGCCTTGCCGCGACGGCCGTTGTCGAGCAGCGAATCCACGGCTTCCTGCAGCATGCGCTTCTCGTTGCGCACGATGATTTCGGGTGCCTTCAGTTCGAGCAGGCGCTTCAACCGGTTGTTGCGGTTGATCACGCGGCGGTACAAATCGTTCAGGTCGGAAGTCGCGAAACGGCCGCCGTCCAGCGGCACCAGCGGACGCAGCTCCGGCGGCAGCACCGGCAGCACTTCCAGGATCATCCATTCCGGCTTGATGCCGGACTTCTGGAACGCTTCCAGCACCTTGAGGCGCTTGGCGAGCTTCTTGATCTTGGTGTCGGAACCGGTCTCGGACAGGTCCTTGCGCAACTTCTCGATTTCGGTTTCGAGGTTGAGGGTGCGCAGCAGCTCGCGCACGCCCTCCGCGCCCATGCTGGCGTGGAACTCGTCGCCGTACTCTTCCACCTTGGCCAGGTAATCGTCCTCGGTCAACAGCTGGGCACGATTTAGCGGCGTCATGCCCGGATCGGTCACCACGTAGGCTTCGAAGTACAACACGCGCTCGATGTCGCGCAGCGCCACGTCCAGCACCATGCCCAGACGCGAAGGCAGCGACTTGAGGAACCAGATATGGGCGACCGGGGAGGCCAGCTCGATATGGGCCATGCGCTCGCGGCGCACTTTGGACTGGGTCACCTCGACGCCGCATTTTTCGCAAATCACGCCGCGGTGCTTGAGGCGCTTGTATTTGCCGCAAAGGCACTCGTAGTCCTTGATCGGGCCGAAAATCTTGGCGCAGAACAGGCCGTCGCGCTCCGGCTTGAAGGTGCGGTAGTTGATGGTTTCCGGCTTCTTCACTTCTCCGTAGGACCAGGACCGAATCTTCTCCGGCGA
Source organism: Sulfuricella sp. (assembly GCA_028714315.1). Taxonomy (GTDB): domain Bacteria; phylum Pseudomonadota; class Gammaproteobacteria; order Burkholderiales; family Sulfuricellaceae; genus Sulfuricella. The sequence continues at coordinate 41,334 of JAQTMN010000019.1, forward strand.
AGCCAGCGCGATTTTGATCGCGTCGAATTCTTCTTCCTGGGTGACCTGTTTGAACAAATCGAGCAGTGCTTTCATATCTGTCTCCTGAGCTTGTAGCTCGTAGCTTGTAGCTTGTAGCGCATGGCCTATAGCGTACGTTGCCGGCGAAGCCGGCGGCCTTCCCTGCTACAGGCCGCCAGCTACCGGCTACCGCTATTAATGGCGTTCCAGATCGATATCGATCGCCAACGAGCGGATTTCCTTGACCAGTACGTTGAACGACTCCGGCATGCCGGCTTCGATCTTGTGCTCGCCCTTGACGATATTCTCGTAAATCTTGGTGCGTCCGCCGACATCGTCCGACTTCACGGTGAGCATTTCCTGCAGGATGTAGGAAGCGCCATAGGCTTCCAGCGCCCACACTTCCATCTCGCCGAAACGCTGGCCGCCGAACTGGGCCTTGCCGCCCAGCGGCTGCTGCGTCACCAGGCTGTACGGGCCGGTGGAACGGGCATGCATCTTGTCGTCCACCAGGTGATGCAGCTTGAGCACATGCATGTAGCCCACCGTAACAGGCCGCTCGAAGGTCTCGCCGGTGCGTCCGTCGCGCAAATCGATCTGGCCGGAACCGGGCAAGCCCGCCAACTCCAGCATGGCCTTGATTTCCTCTTCCGTCGCGCCGTCGAACACCGGCGTGGCGAACGGCACGCCGCTTTGCAGGTTCTGCGCCAGGGTCAGGATTTCCCCGTCGGTCAGCGAGTCGATGTCTTCCGACTTGCCGCTCGAGTTGTAGACCTTATCGATGAACTTGCGCAGGTCCTGAATCTTGGCGTGCGCCTTCAGCATTTCGCCGATCTTGATGCCCAGGCCTTTCGCCGCCCAGCCCAGGTGGACTTCCAGAATCTGTCCGACGTTCATCCGGGACGGCACGCCGAGCGGATTCAGCACGATATCCATCGGGGTGCCGTCGGCGGTATAGGGCATATCTTCGATCGGCACGATCTTGGAGATCACGCCCTTGTTGCCGTGGCGGCCGGCCATCTTGTCGCCGGGCTGCAAACGGCGCTTGACCGCGACATATACCTTGACCATTTTCTGCACGCCGGGCGGCAGTTCATCGCCGCTGATCAGCTTTTTCTTCTTCTCTTCGTACATGGCGTCGAATTCGACGCGCTTTTGCGCCAGGCTTTCCTTGAGCTGCTCCAACTGGCGCGCCACGTCCTCGTCGGCCAGGCGGATGTCGAACCAATGATGATGTTCGATTTCAGTCAGATAGTCGGGAGTGACCTTGGTTCCCTTGGCCAGCTTCTTCGGCCCGCCGTTGGCGACCTTGCCCACCAGCAGACGCTCGATCCGGCCGAACGCGTCGCTTTCCACGATGCGCATCTGGTCGGCGAGATCCTTCTTGAAGCTCTTCAGCTCGTCGTCGATGATCTGCTGGGCGCGCACGTCGCGCTCGATGCCCTCGCGGGTGAACACCTGCACGTCGATCACCGTGCCGGACATGCCGGACGGCACGCGCAAGCTGGTGTCCTTCACGTCGGAAGCCTTCTCGCCGAAAATCGCGCGCAACAGCTTTTCTTCAGGCGTGAGCTGGGTTTCGCCCTTCGGCGTCACCTTGCCCACCAGCACGTCGCCGGCTTCCACTTCGGCGCCGATGTAGCAGATGCCGGATTCGTCGAGGCGGCCCAGCATGCGCTCGGACAAGTTGGAAATATCGCGGGTGATTTCCTCGGGCCCGAGCTTGGTGTCGCGCGCCACCACCGAAAGTTCCTCGATGTGGATCGAGGTGTAGCGGTCTTCCGCCACCACCCGCTCGGAGATCAGGATCGAATCCTCGAAGTTGTAGCCGTTCCACGGCATGAACGCGACCAGCATGTTCTGCCCCAGCGCGAGTTCACCCATGTCGGTGGACGCGCCGTCGGCAATCACGTCGCCGCTGCCGATGATGTCGCCCACCTTGACCAGCGGACGCTGGTTGATGTTGGTGTTCTGGTTGGAACGGGTGTACTTGATCAGGTTGTAGATGTCCACACCCACTTCGCCGGCGCGCGCTTCTTCGTCATGCACCCGCACCACGATGCGGCCGGCATCGACGTGATCGACCACCCCGCCGCGACGGGCCTGCACGGTCGTGCCGGAGTCCACCGCCACGGTGCGTTCGATGCCGGTGCCGACCAGCGATTTTTCGGCACGCAGGCAAGGCACGGCCTGGCGTTGCATGTTGGAGCCCATCAGCGCGCGGTTCGCGTCGTCGTGCTCGAGGAACGGAATCAGCGAAGCCGCCACCGATACGATCTGGGAAGGTGCCACGTCCATGTACTGCACCTTGTCCGGTGTGGACATGGCGAATTCATTGTGATGGCGGCAGGAAACCAGATCCTGCGAAAGCGCGCCGCTCTTGTCCACCTCGGCGTTGGCCTGGGCGATGACGTATTTGCCTTCCTCGATCGCCGACAGGTAGTCGATCTGGCTGGTCATCTTGCCGTCATCCACCTTGCGATAGGGCGTTTCCAGGAAGCCGTACTCGTTGGTGCGGGCAAACAGCGCCAGGGAGTTGATCAGGCCGATGTTCGGGCCTTCCGGCGTTTCGATCGGGCACACCCGGCCATAGTGGGTCGGATGCACGTCGCGCACCTCGAAGCCGGCGCGCTCGCGCGTCAGGCCGCCCGGGCCCAGCGCGGAAACGCGGCGCTTGTGGGTGATCTCGGACAGCGGGTTGGTCTGGTCCATGAACTGCGACAGCTGGCTGGAGCCGAAGAACTCCTTGATCGCGCCCGAGACCGGCTTGGCGTTGATCAGGTCGTGCGGCATCAGGTTTTCCGATTCGGCCTGGGACAGGCGCTCCTTGACGGCGCGCTCCACCCGCACCAGGCCGGCGCGGAACTGGTTTTCCGCCAATTCGCCGACCGAACGCACGCGGCGGTTGCCGAGGTGGTCGATGTCGTCGATCTCGCCCCGCCCGTTGCGGAGTTCGACCAGGATCTTGATGACGGCGATGATGTCGTCGTTGTCCAGGGTGGCGGCGCCGGTCAGTTCATCGCGGCCGATGCGGCGGTTGAACTTCATCCGGCCGACGGCGGACAGGTCGTAGCGCTCTTCGCTGAAGAACAGACCGCTGAACAGGGCTTCCACCGAATCCTCGGTGGGCGGCTCGCCCGGCCGCATCATGCGGTAGATCGCCACGCGCGCGGCGCCCTGGTCCACCGTTTCGTCGACGCGCAGGGTCTGCGAAATGTAGGGGCCCTGGTCGAGGTCGTTGGTATAGATCGTGTTGATCTTGGCGACGCCGGCGGCGTGCAGCTTCTCCAGCAATTCCTCGGTGACCTCGTCGTTGGCGTTGGCGACAATCTCGCCGCTCTCCTTGTCGATGACGCCGTGAGCCAGCACCCGGCCGAGCAGGAAATCGTCGGGCACGGCGACTTTCTTGATGCCGGCCTTTTCCATCTCGCGAATATGCTTGACGGTGATGCGCTTGTCCTTCGGCACGATGATCGCGCCGTCCTTACCGGCGATATCGAACTTGGCGACTTCGCCGCGCAGGCGCTCCGGGACCACTTCGAACTGGACGCCCTTCTTGGCCAGATGGAAAGTATCGTTGTCGAAGAACAGGGCGAGGATCTGCTCCGGCATGTAGCCCAGTGCCTTGAGCAGGATCGTCACCGGCATCTTGCGACGGCGGTCGATGCGGAAATAGAGGTAGTCTTTCGGGTCGAACTCGAAATCCAGCCACGAACCGCGGTAAGGAATCACGCGGGCGGAGAACAGCAGCTTGCCGGAAGAATGGGTTTTGCCGCGATCATGCTCGAAGAAGACGCCGGGGGAGCGGTGCAGCTGAGACACGATGACGCGCTCGGTGCCGTTGATGACGAACGAGCCGGAGCGGGTCATCAGCGGAATCTCGCCCATGTACACTTCCTGCTCCTTGACTTCTTTCACCGTCGGCTTTGACGCCTCCCGATCCATGATCGTCAGACGCACCTTGACGCGCAGCGGCGCCGCGAAGGTCAGGCCGCGCTGTTGGCACTCCACCACGTCGAACGGCGGTTCGCCCAGGTAATAGCTGACATACTCCAGGCGGGCGTTGCCGCTATGGCTGGAAATCGGGAAAATCGAGCTGAACGCAGCCTGCAGGCCTTCGTTCTTGCGGCTGTCGGCCTTGACTTCGGCTTGCAAAAAGGCCGCATAGGAGTCCAGTTGCGTCGCCAGCAGAAAAGGCACTTGCAGCACGCTGGCGCGTTTGGCAAAGCTTTTGCGGATACGTCTTTTCTCGGTGAAAGAGTAGCTCATAGTATCTCCATGGATGGTTCCGCATCAGAGGACGGAAGGCAGAAGACTGCGGGAACGGGGCGGTCTGCTATCTGCCGGCTTCTAAAAAATAGGCCGCGGCTACAAACGGGAAAAGGCCGGCGGTTTCCCGCCAGCCCGATTTCCTTGCTAAACCGCTTACTTGACTTCGCAGGTCGCGCCGGCTTCGATCAGCTGCTTGGCAACAGCGTCTGCATCGGCCTTGGAAACGCCTTCCTTGACAGCCTTCGGAGCGCCGTCCACCAGATCCTTGGCTTCCTTCAGGCCCAGGCCGGTGATGGTGCGAACCACTTTGATGGTGTTGACCTTGTTTTCGCCGGCGCCGG